>NZ_JBQFYZ010000050.1:0-977 GCF_056541905.1 Ruegeria sp. AF5 | reverse complement strand
GGACGGTAGTTCGCGAAGAACGGGGTGTGACGGCCGCCTTCTTCCTTGGTCAGGATATAGGCTTCGGCTTCGAACTTGGTGTGCGGTGTCACCGAACCCGGCTTACACAGAACCTGGCCACGCTCAACGCCGTCACGATCCACACCACGCAGCAGGGCGCCGATGTTGTCGCCCGCTTCACCGCGGTCCAGCAGCTTGCGGAACATTTCAACGCCGGTGCAGGTGGTTTTCGAGGTGTCGCGGATGCCGACGATTTCGATCTCGTCGCCAACGTTGATCACGCCACGCTCGATACGGCCGGTCACAACGGTACCACGGCCCGAGATCGAGAACACGTCTTCGATCGGCATCAGGAACGGCTGGTCAACAGCACGCTCGGGCGTGTCGATATATTCGTCAACAGCCGCCATCAGCTCGCGGATCTTGTTCTCGCCGATTTCAGGGTCACGGCCTTCCATCGCGGCCAGAGCCGAACCTGCGATGATCGGAATATCGTCGCCGGGGTATTCATACGAAGACAGCAGCTCGCGGATTTCCATTTCCACCAGTTCCAGCAGCTCTTCGTCGTCAACCTGGTCAACTTTGTTCATGAACACGACCATCTTCGGGATGCCAACCTGGCGGCCCAGCAGGATGTGCTCGCGGGTTTGCGGCATCGGGCCGTCCGCGGCGTTCACAACCAGGATCGCGCCGTCCATCTGAGCGGCACCGGTGATCATGTTCTTGACATAGTCGGCGTGGCCGGGGCAGTCGACATGCGCATAGTGGCGCGCGTCGGTCTCGTATTCCACGTGCGCGGTCGAGATGGTGATGCCGCGGGCTTTCTCTTCCGGCGCACCGTCAATCTGGTCATACGCCTTGAAGTCACCGAAATACTTGGTGATCGCTGCGGTCAGCGTCGTCTTGCCGTGGTCAACATGCCCAATCGTGCCGATGTTGACGTGCGGCTTATTACGCTCAAACTTTTCCTTTGCCAT
>NZ_JBQFYZ010000049.1:0-1176 GCF_056541905.1 Ruegeria sp. AF5 | reverse complement strand
CGGATTTTTCACCCAGTCCTTGTCGGACCGCGATCCTGAGCTTTTTGGCTCGATCCGGTCTGAGCTGGGTCGTCAGCGCGACGAGATCGAGCTGATTGCGTCCGAGAACATCGTCTCTGCCGCCGTGATGGAGGCGCAGGGTTCGGTGATGACCAACAAATATGCCGAAGGTTACCCGGGCCGGCGCTATTACGGGGGCTGCGAGTTTGTTGACATCGCCGAGAATCTGGCCATCGACCGCGCCAAGCAGCTGTTTGGCTGTGGCTTTGCCAATGTGCAGCCGAACTCGGGCAGCCAGGCCAACCAGGGCGTGTTCCAGGCGCTGATCCAGCCCGGCGACACCATTCTGGGCATGAGCCTGGATGCCGGTGGCCACCTGACCCACGGCGCGCGGCCCAACCAGTCGGGCAAGTGGTTCAACGCCGTGCAATACGGCGTGCGCCAGCAGGACAACATGCTGGACTATGATCAGGTCGAGGCGCTGGCGAAAGAGCATAACCCCAAGCTGATCATCGCGGGCGGTTCGGCCATCCCGCGTCAGATCGACTTTGCCCGCATGCGCGAGATCGCCGACATGGTCGGCGCCTATCTGCACGTGGACATGGCGCATTTCGCCGGTCTGGTTGCGGCAGGCGAGCATCCCAGCCCGTTCCCCTACGCGCATGTGGCGACCACCACCACACACAAGACCCTGCGCGGCCCACGTGGGGGCATGATCCTGACCAATGATGAAGATATCGCTAAGAAAGTGAATTCGGCGATCTTCCCCGGCATTCAGGGCGGCCCGCTGATGCATGTGATCGCGGCCAAGGCCGTGGCCTTTGGCGAGGCGCTGCGCCCCGAGTTCAAAAGCTATATCCAGCAGGTCGTGATCAATGCGCAGGCGCTCAGCGATCAGCTGATCAAGGGCGGGCTCGACACCGTGACCCACGGCACCGACACCCATGTGGTGCTGGTTGACCTGCGCCCCAAGGGCGTCAAGGGCAACGCCACCGAAAAGGCCCTGGGCCGGGCGCATATCACCTGCAACAAGAACGGCGTGCCATTTGACCCGGAAAAGCCGACCATCACGTCGGGCATCCGCCTGGGCAGCCCCGCCGGCACCACCCGCGGCTTTGGCGAGACCGAATTCCGCCAGATCGCCGACTGGATCATCGAAGTGGTCGACGGCCTGGC
>NZ_JBQFYZ010000048.1:0-1209 GCF_056541905.1 Ruegeria sp. AF5 | reverse complement strand
TGGTTGTAGTGATTGATGAAGTCGCCGATGGCCTGTTCGAGCGCTCCTGGCAGATAGTAGTTTTCCAGCAGGACACGGTTCTTCATCGTCTGATGCCATCGCTCAATCTTGCCCTGGGTCTGCGGATGGTTGGGCGCTCCCCGAACATGATCCATACCCTGCTCATCCAGCCATTTCGCCAACTCGCCAGAGATGTAACTGCTGCCGTTGTCGCTGAGCAGCCGGGGCTTGTGGGCAACGGTGACACTGTCACAACCTGATGCAGCCAAAGCGTCTTCCAGCGTTCCTGTGACATCGTCAGCTTTCATCGTGGTGCAAAGGCGCCAAGAGACAACGTAACGGCTGTAATCATCCAGGATCGTAGACAGGTAGAACCAGCCCCAACCGATGACTTTGAGATAGGTGAAGTCGGTCTGCCAAAGCTGGTTCGGCCGCACAGTCTTCTCATGGAATTCATCCGCCGCTTTGATGGTGATGCAGGCTGGGCTAGTGATCAGATCTTGTGCCTTCAGAAGCCTGTAAACACTGGCCTCAGAAACGAAGTAGCGCCTGGTGTCGGTGAACCGCACCGCAAGCTCGCGGGGCGATAACTCGGGTTCTTCCAGAGCCAGTTCCACGATCTGCTTGCGCACCTTGTCGGGGATGCGGTTCCAAACCCTACCTGGCCGGGAATGGCGATCCTCAAGCCCGGCCTCGCCGAAAGACAGATACCTGTCGTACCAGCGGTAGAAGGTCGTTCTGGGAATGCCGAGCTTTTCCAGTGTGCGTTTGATCGGCAGGTGCGAACCGTCAACCAGCCGGATGATCTCAAGCTTTTCGGATGCGGGATATCTCATTCGTCGTCTCCCCCATCCTCGAACATGCTTTTTTTGAGCAGCCGGTTCTCAAGGGTCAGGTCGGCGACTACCTCTTTCAGCGCCGACGATTCCGCTCTCAAATCCTTCACCTCAGAGCTGGTAGCCTGGCGTGCGGTATCGCCAGCCAACCGCTTCTTACCGGCCTCAAGGAACTCTTTCGACCAGCTGTAATACAGGCTCGTAGCTATTCCTTCACGGCGACACAGCTCCGCTATGCTGTCTTCACCACGAAGCCCATCCAACACAATACGGATCTTCTCCTCTGCCGAATGCTGGCGCCGTGTCTTCCTGCGGATGTCTTTGACAACTCTCTCTGCTGACGCTTTCTGTTTCCCGGATTTCATTCTCATCT
>NZ_JBQFYZ010000047.1:0-1366 GCF_056541905.1 Ruegeria sp. AF5 | reverse complement strand
TGCGGATGGGGTGGATGGCGTCTGCAGCCAACCGTCGCGCTTTGCGGCAAACTGCAGAAGACATCTTCTGCAAGGAAAGGAGCCCCACCATGGAAGTCACGACAATAGGATTGGATCTCGGTAAAGACGTCTTTCAGGTCCACGGAATCGCTGATGACGGTACGGTTGTCTTCAATCGTTCGATCCGCCGCAGACAATTGCTGAAGTTCTTTGAGACCCTGCCGAGCTGCCTCGTCGGAATTGAGGCGTGTGGGTCGGCACATCACTGGGCGCGTGAGCTGACTGAAATCGGCCATGACGTGCGCCTCATGCCGGCGACTTACGTAAAGCCCTACGTGAAGCGTGGAAAGACGGATGCGGTTGATGCCGAGGCAATCTGCGAGGCCGTCACGCGACCGACCATGCGGTTCGTCGCTGTGAAATCGAAGGAACAACAAGCCCTTCTTACAATGCATCGCGTGCGCCAGCTTGTCGTGCGCCAGAAAACCCAGATGCTGAACGTGATCCGGGGTCTTCTTCGAGAGTTTGGTCATGTGATCGGGAACGGGCCGGTGGCGGCGATGCGCTTCGTCAAAGGGTTCAAAACCAACGATTGCCCGGACATGCCAGACGTTGCGAAGAGCATGCTCAAAACCCTCTGCGAGCAGGTTGTTGCACTCGACGAGCGCGTGGTGTTCTACGACAAACTGATCGAGTATCATTCGCGGATCGATGAACGGGCCAAGCGGATCAGAACCGTCCCTGGTGTTGGTCCAATCACCGCCTCTGCCATCGTCGCCACCATCGGCGACGGCAAACAGTTCAAGAACGGGCGCGAGTTTGCTGCTTGGCTTGGTCTCACCCCATTGAACAGATCGAGTGGTGGCAAGGAACGCCTCGGCCGGATTAGCAAGAAGGGTGACCGTTACATAAGAAGGCTTCTGGTGATCGGTATGACCTCACAAGTACAGCGCGCCCGCGGCTATCCAGAACGCGTGCATCCTTGGATCATGCAACTCCTCGAGCGCAAACCCGTCCGACTTGCCACGATCGCGATGGCAAACAAAGCCGCACGGATCATCTGGGCGATCCTCACCAAAGAAACATACTACCGGCAATCAGCGGCATAACCGGAGGCACTGAACAAAAAAGAATTGCAAGACGAATGCCATGATGGCACGTGCGGTCATCCGAGAACCCGGAAAACCCGAGCTTCGTCCTGAACTCTCAGGTTCGCTTTGCCGATTGGGACCAGGTTCACGGAACCCATCAAGGCCAGCGGCTCAAGCAAATGCCGCAATCAAAGGCCGGACACAGGACTGTACTGACCAGCCGCGCAATCAGAGCATTTTGTCCTTGCAAAGCAGACGCCATCCACACAGGACGA
>NZ_JBQFYZ010000046.1:0-1515 GCF_056541905.1 Ruegeria sp. AF5 | reverse complement strand
GATAGTGTTGAAGAAGTCGACGTTTGAACTGCCGGTTGGCGAAGCCGAAAGCAGTCGATTTATTCCTCTCAGCCTGTTGGTTCTGGTTGCGGAACCATTTTTGCCAGTTTCCTGAGGTTTTGTGCTGTGGCTGCGAGCTGGAACTGTTCGTATGCGCCTTTAGGTCCTCGAAGTCGCATCATTGGCAAGCCGATGTATCGCTTCAGATGGGCGAAGAGCATCTCGACTTTCCGCCTTTGAATGAATGAGGTCATGTAGGCATCTGTTTTGCGGATATCGCGGGCTACGTCCCGAGCTGCTTCGTGGATTGATCGCATCACGCGCCTGCCAGGGTCCCCTGGGCAGCATTTTGGCTTGAGTGGACATGCGTCGCAATCATGCTTCGAGGCGCGGTATCGGATGAACCCGTCTTTGCCACCGTTGGGCTTTCGCGGCTTGGAGAAGTTCCGGCGGTATGTTCGCAGTTCCTTGTTGCCGGGGCATGTGTAGCTGTCGGTTGCGGGGTCGTAGATGAAGTCTTCGCGCGAGAACGTGCCGTCCGTCCGTTTGGATTTATCCCAAACTGGAATGTGTGGCGCGATCCCACGCTCTTCGACGAGCCAACCCAGCATCTCCGCTGATCCGTAGCCCGTATCGCCGACCAGCTTATCTGGCGTCATGTTGAAGCATTCCGTGATCCGGTCGATCATACGCCGCGCCGCGAAAGCCTCAGCGGTTCGGATCGGAACCGATGGCTCGACGTCAACGATCACCGCATTGTCCAAATCCACCATATAGTTGGTGGAATAGGCGAAGAATGCGGCACCTCCATCGGCGCCTGTCCAGCGCGCCGCAGGGTCCACCGGCGAGATGTATTTGGGAACGACTTTGGTGGACGCGCCGAATGCGGCATCATCCAGTGTTTCGAGATATTCGTGAACCACGCGCGTGGCCAATTCCCGTGGCAGACCCTCCTTGCTGTCAATGCCGCGCGTCTGGTTCGCATTGGCAGGGATCAAGCTGGCATCGACGCCGAAGTTCTCGCCGCCAACCAAGCCCTCATCGATGCAGCGCTGCAAAACTGTCTCGAAGAGATGTCGGAACAAACCGCTTTCCCGAAAGCGCCCATGCCGGTTCTTTGAGAAGGTTGAATGGTCAGGCACCGGGTCCGTCAGGTCGAGCCTGCAAAACCATCTGTAGGCCAGATTGACATGCACCTCTTCGCAAAGGCGGCGTTCTGAACGAATGCCTTGGCAGTAGCCCAACAACAGCATCCGGATCATCAACTCTGGATCAATCGAAGGGCGGCCATGCGAGCTATACGACGGTGCCAGAAGCGGTCGAACGTCTGACAGGTCAAGGAAACGATCAATGCCGCGTAACGGGTGATCGGCAGGAACAAACTCGTCAATCGAGAACTCATAAAACAACGCACCTTGCGCCACCTGCCTCGGTCCCATCATCGCCGCACCTCCGCTCATAAAACGAGTGAATCAGCGACAGACCGACCAATCAATGGACTTTTTCAACACTATC
>NZ_JBQFYZ010000045.1:0-1772 GCF_056541905.1 Ruegeria sp. AF5 | reverse complement strand
GTTGCGAAGCCGACGTGTTTTTGTTCCATGTAGAACTCGAAGCTCCAGTTGCCGCCGTCGCGGCCGATACCGGATGCTTTGACGCCGCCGAACGGGGTGGGCAGGTGGCGGACGTTTTCCGAGTTCACCCAGATCATCCCGGCTTCTAGCTTGTCGGTGAACCGCAAGGCGCGGGTCAGGTCATTGGTCCAGACATAGCCGGTCAGACCGTATGGTGTGTCGTTGGCAATCTGCAGCGCCTCGTCCTCGGTCGAGAACGGGATCGAGGTCAGAACCGGGCCGAATATCTCTTCGCGCGCGATACGCATCTGGTTATTGGCATCGGTAAACAAGGTTGGGCGAATGAAATACCCTGTGTCGCCCACCTTGACACCTCCGGCGGCGACAGTCGCACCGTCTTCTTTGGCGATGTCAAAATAGGAGGTCACCTTGTTATAATGCTCCTCGGTCACCAGTGGCCCGATCTCGGTCTCAGGATCCAGCGGATGGCCGACCTTGATGGTGTTGACCCGTTCGATCAGCTTTGCCTCGAACGCGTCCTTGATGGTGTCCTGCACCAGCAGGCGCGAGGATGACGTGCAGCGCTCGCCATTGATCGAGTAGATCATGAAGATCACCGCATCCAGCGCCCGGTCGAGATCGGCGTCGTCGAACACAACAACCGGGTTCTTGCCGCCCAGTTCCAGATGCATCCGCTTGAGCGTATCGGCACCTTGTTTGGTGATGATGCTGCCGGTGCGGCTTTCACCGACAAAGGCGATCGCCTTGATCAACGGATGCTCCGTCAACGCCTTACCCGCATCGGGGCCGAACCCGTTCACGGTGTTCAGCACACCCTTGGGCAGCCCGGCCTCTTCGGCGATCTCCACCAGCAGGCGAGCGGACAGCGGAGAATCTTCGGCCGGTTTGTGAACCACAGTGCACCCGGCAGCCAAAGCAGGTGCGATCTTCCATGTCGACAGCATGAACGGCGTGTTCCACGGCGTGATCACCCCCACCGGACCAATCGGAACACGCGTGGTGATGTTCATCAGGGTCGGCGACTTAAGGTGCTGACCGTCCCGCGCCTGGACCACCTGATCCGCGAAATACCGGAAATTCTCGGCCCCCCGCAGCGCGGCCTTGGACATAAAGCGCAGGGTCTGGCCGGTGTCCCAGCATTCACACAGCGCAATTTCCTCGGCACGGGCCTCGATCGCATCGGCAACGTTCAGCAAGATGCGGCGCCGCTCGGTGGCAGGCATGTCGCGCCAATCGGCAAATGCGGCGTGGGCGGCATTGGCGGCAGCGTCGATATCATCGGCTGTGCCATGGGCGACATCGCAGATCACCGACCTGTCAACCGGGGAGGTGGATTGGAACACCCCTGCGGAACCGTCGCGATCTTCGCCCGCGATCCGGTTCTTGATGCCGGTTTCCTTAAACCGGGCCAGAAAGCCCGCCAGCTTCTCGATATTCGTATCCAGTGCGCTCATGGATCAGGTCTCCTGGTTGGTCGCGCCCAAATGGTCCCGGATCGTGCCGGTCTTGGGCGAAAGGTCTGGGTCAATGTCACGCATCTCAAGCGAGAGCGCGATGGAATGTCCGGCGAAGGCGGGGGACAGATAGGCCTCAACCGCCTCAAAAATGCGCTGCGTGGCGTCCCGTTTGACATCCGCAGCCCGGCCAGCGCGCAGGCGGATCGAGATATCGATAAACCCATGCGCCGGATTGCCGTCCGCGATGGCATAGTGATCGACCCGCGTGGCCCGGACACGAATACCGGGCAGGGG
>NZ_JBQFYZ010000044.1:0-1801 GCF_056541905.1 Ruegeria sp. AF5 | reverse complement strand
TTTTTGTTTGTGTTTATTGAACTGTTGGTCGAAGAGGTTTTTGAAGGGGCCTTTTTTTTGCATGAGTTGGTCGAGGTTTCCCTGTTCGGCGATAGTGCCGTCCTGGATGACGATGATCTTGTCTGCCTCCAGCACGGTTGACAGGCGGTGGGCGATGACGATGACGGTGACATCCTGTGTCAGGGCGTCCAGCGCCTCTTTGACCAGCGATTCCGATTCCGCGTCCAGCGCGCTTGTGGCCTCGTCCAGCAGCAGGATTTCGGCCTTGCGCAGAATGGCGCGGGCAATCGCGATGCGCTGTTTCTGACCGCCCGACAGAAAGGTTCCGTTTTCGCCCACCGGGGTCTCATAGCCCTGCGGCAGGTCAGTGATGAACTGATGCGCATGTGCGGCCCGGGCTGCTGCGATCACCTCTTCATCGCTCGCATCGGGTGCCGAGCAGCGCAGGTTGTCCATCACCGAGGCCGAGAACAGGAACGTATCCTGACCGACATACGAGATTTTCCGCCGCAGCGAGGCAAAGCTGACATCCCTCAGGTCCTGGCCATCGATCTCGACGCTGCCCTGATCGGGGTCGTAAAACCGCATGATCAGGCCAAACAACGTGGATTTGCCACCACCGGACTGGCCGACAAGGGCCGTGGTTTTCCCGGCCTCGAAAGTGGCGCTCATGTTGTCGATCACCGGCACCGTGCCCTGATAGCCAAAGGTCACATTGCGCAGCGTGATCTGTCCGGGGCCGTCACTCAGGTCACGGGCCCGGGGGCTTTCCACCATCGTGTCCTCCTGATCCAGCAGGCTGAACAACAGGCCGACACCGACCATGCAGGTTTCAATCTGGACCCGCATCCTGGACAGGCGCTTGGCGGGTTCATAGGCCATCAGCAAAGCGGTGATGAAGGACATCAACTGACCCGCGGTCGGCTGTTCGGTGCCCGCGATGCCCATCGTGCTGACAATGAGAACCCCGGCAACCGCCAGACCGGCCAGAAACTCCATCAGCGGGCTGGCAATGGCCTGCAGCCGGGCGATGTCGTTCGAGCGCTGTTCGACCTTCCGGATCGCGGTCTCCATTCGGTCGATCATGCGATCTTCAAGCGCAAACACCTTGATCACCTTGATCCCCGCCGAGGTCTCCTGCAGCACCCGGATGATCTCGGCCAGCGATTTGAACTCGGCCTGCATGATCGAGCGGACGCTTTTCAGCAGATACCGCACCCCCAGCAGGGCAACCGGGCCCACCACAAAGAACATCACCGACAGGACCGGCTGCTGATACACCATGACCACAATCAGGCCGACCAGGGTCAGGGCATCGCGGACAAACCCGGTGACCAGAACATCGATCAGGCCCCGGGCCGATTGCGCGCCATTGGTCGTGCGCATCAGCAAATCCGATGATTCATTGGTCGAAAAGAACGACACCCCGTGCCGGACCAGCTTGCGGTACAGCTTCTCCTGCTGCTGGGCCACAATCCGGTTGCCCGCGCGCGCCAGAAAGACGGCCTGAATATACGAGGCCACCGCCTTGGTCAGGAACAGAAGCACAACCCCCAGCGCAATGACATGCGCCCATCCCCGCAATTCCGGGCTGGTCATGGCATCGACGATATATTCCATCATGTAAGCCGAGCCGGCGGTGGTGACCGCCACCGCGATCATCGCCAGGATCGCAACGCCGTAAAGCCCGCCCTGCGCATAAAAGCTCTCACCGACAAGCCGGCCCATATAGCCCGATCGCCACTTGTTCCAGGCGCGCTTCATCATTGCGTTCTCCAAATCCGTGAAACGGTGCGCACGC
>NZ_JBQFYZ010000043.1:0-1925 GCF_056541905.1 Ruegeria sp. AF5 | reverse complement strand
AACACCCCTATGAAGATGACGACGGAAGAGGCCTTTGTTAAGGTTTTGCAGATGCATGGTATTGAACATGCGTTTGGGATCATTGGCTCTGCGATGATGCCGATTTCGGATCTGTTTCCGAAGGCTGGGATCATGTTCTGGGACTGTGCGCATGAGGGCAGCGCGGGGATGATGGCGGATGGCTACACCCGGGCCACCGGCAAGATGTCGATGATGATCGCGCAGAACGGTCCGGGCATCACCAACTTCGTGACCGCCGTCAAGACCGCCTATTGGAACCACACACCGCTGCTGCTGGTGACCCCGCAGGCGGCCAACAAGACCATCGGTCAGGGGGGCTTTCAGGAAGTCGAGCAGATGAAGCTGTTCGAGGACATGGTCGCCTATCAGGAAGAGGTCCGCGACCCGACCCGCGTCTGCGAGGTTCTGAACCGTGTGATCATGCAGGCCAAGCGCGCCAGCGCCCCGGCCCAGCTGAACATCCCGCGCGACATGTGGACCCAGGTTGTCGATATCGACCTGCCCGCCATTGTCGAGTTCGAGCGCCCCTCGGGTGGCGAAAGCGCCGTGGCCCAGGCGGCCGAGCTGCTGTCTAACGCCAGAAACCCTGTCATTCTGAACGGCGCCGGTGTGGTTCTGGCCGAAGGCGGCATCGAGGCGTCGAAAGCGCTGGCCGAGCGCCTGGATGCGCCGGTCTGCGTCGGCTACCAGCACAATGACGCCTTCCCGGGCAGCCACCCGCTGTTTGCCGGTCCGCTGGGCTATAACGGTTCGAAAGCGGGGATGGAGCTGATCAGCGAGGCGGATGTTGTCCTGTGCCTCGGCACCCGTCTGAACCCGTTCTCGACCCTGCCGGGCTATGGCATCAACTACTGGCCCGCGGATGCCAAGATCATCCAGGTTGACATCAACCCTGACCGTATCGGCCTGACCAAAGCGGTCAGCGTCGGCATCATCGGCGACGCCGCCAAGGTGGCAAAGGGCATTCTGGCCCAGCTGAGCGACACCGCCGGTGACGAAGGCCGCAAGGAGCGCAAAGAGCGCATCGCGCAGAAGAAATCGGCCTGGGCGCAGGAACTGACCTCGATGACCCATGAGGATGACGATCCGGGCACCACCTGGAACCAGCGTGCCCGCGCGGCCAAGCCCGACTGGATGAGCCCGCGCATGGCGTGGCGCGCCATTCAGGCGGCGCTGCCGAAAGAGGCGATCATCAGCTCGGACATCGGCAACAACTGCGCCATCGGCAACGCCTATCCGTCGTTTGAAGAGGGTCGCAAATACCTGGCACCGGGCCTGTTCGGCCCCTGCGGCTATGGCCTGCCCGCCGTCGTTGGCGCCAAGATCGGCTGCCCGGATGTTCCGGTTGTGGGCTTTGCCGGTGACGGTGCCTTTGGCATCGCGGTGAACGAGCTGACCGCCATCGGCCGCGAGGAATGGCCCGCCGTGACCCAGATCGTGTTCCGCAACTACCAGTGGGGCGCGGAAAAGCGCAACTCGACCCTGTGGTTCGACGACAACTTCGTGGGCACCGAGCTGGACACCAAGGTGTCTTATGCCGGTATCGCGCAGGCCTGTGGCCTGAAAGGTGTTGTCGCCCGCACCCAGGACGAGCTGACCGCGGCGCTGAACCAGGCGATCGAGGACCAGAAGAACGGCATCACCACGCTGATCGAGGCCCTGATCAACCAGGAGCTTGGCGAGCCTTTCCGCCGCGACGCGATGAAAAAACCCGTCGCCGTCGCCGGCATCAGCGCCGATGACATGAAGGCGCAGGGCGCTTAACCCCAGGACGAGGCCGGAGCACATGACCCTGACACCCGTCGAGCTGTTGCGGCAAAACGCTCCGGCCACCCGTCCCATAATCGCCCTCAGCGAAGGCAACGACCCCCGCATCACAAAAGGGGCCATCAACGCGCAGAGGG
>NZ_JBQFYZ010000042.1:0-2402 GCF_056541905.1 Ruegeria sp. AF5 | reverse complement strand
TGATCATTTTTGTTGGGTGCCTTCTTTTTCGAGGCGCTTTGGGTCAAGTGAAGCCAGTGACCGCCAATTTGACAGAATTGCACCCTAATAATGTGCAGTTAACTGCAAACTGTCGGGGCGATACCTTTCTATTTCAGGTTACCATAACCAGTCCGCACAGGACATTCTGTTATTAGTACTGCCGCCGCTCCGAAACCATCCTTACACCGAGACGAAACCTCTGACTCAAGGGCGGTATGGAGCGACAAAAACGGTCTATATTCGTGATAATTTGTGCTCCATTCTGGTTTTATTTTGGTAAAATGTATCAATTCGTTTGCTCGGTCAAGAAAAAGCAACAAAAAGCCACACGATCGCAAATCGTTCTAACTTTGGGGCACAGGCAGTGCACTGGAGGAGTTTCATCCAATCGAAAAACCGCTGAATTGCGCCGGGTTCTCTGGAAGCTTCGATCCCTGGATAGGGTGAGGCCAAGGTAAAAAACAGCAAACAAACATCCTTTTGGAGCCCACAAACTTGCGGCGGGAGCCGGACAGCCAAGAGTGGTAAAATTCTGGTGCGAACCTTTTCAGTGCAGGAAACGTTCATGACTATTCGCACATGCCCTTCACCTTGATGAACATCTGGCCCGTTTCATAGCCGTTTTCACATGGTCCCTTGCGCCTTTGCGTAGCTTCACATTGTAAAAGACTCATCAAGAAGCCGACCCCGAAATCGGCGACCATTGGTTAATGTGGCCGCTTACTCGAACCCTTCAAACGTCTCTCTGACAGCATCATCCACGGTCCCGGCCCGCAATCTGCTGCCATCGTTGTCGCAGGCATCCTCAAAGGCTTGCCAAAGATGGTCCATTTGCAAAAATGGTTGAAAGCTCGTGCCGGCAGATCTCAATGCGGCGG
The DNA here is from genome assembly GCF_056541905.1 of Ruegeria sp. AF5. Classification (NCBI taxonomy): domain Bacteria; kingdom Pseudomonadati; phylum Pseudomonadota; class Alphaproteobacteria; order Rhodobacterales; family Roseobacteraceae; genus Ruegeria; species Ruegeria sp. AF5. Next base: position 1,503 of record NZ_JBQFYZ010000042.1, on the reverse strand, counting down.
AAATTCTGGGGCGTAAAGTGTCTGATGCATAGGTTCTTTTGGCTAATTATCTTCATAACCCTGACAGGGTGTGCGGCGAAAACCTACAATGAAATTGACATCATGCCTTCGCCAACGGTCTTTGCCAATGGCACGCTCGATCCGTTCGAGGATGTGACCGAGGGCAATTTTGAGGCGCGGACGCGTCTGTTTTACGCAACCGACCGCCAGCCTGCGGAACCGGACGACCCACAGAAAAGCTACAATAACGCACGGGGGCACGTGTTGCGGGCGGGTGTCGCGCAGATTGCGTCGGACCCGCCGCTTGAAAGCTGGGAAAACGCAAGGCGCATCACGCTCGCCGCGGCGCGGGATCGGGACTATAGGCTACGTGTGGCGGGCGTGACCGAGACCGGCATTCTGCCGTTCAGCGCAATCAAATACATGGATACGCCACCCAGCCGTGCCGAGGTCGAATCTGCCGGTCGCCGTTTTGCGTCACAAATCAATGCGCAATTGGCGCAATCGGCCAACAACGACATTTTCATTTACATCCACGGCTATAATGTGGACTTCGACTATTCCACCCTGGTCTCAAGCCAGTTGCAGCATTTCCTGGGCTATCAGGGCGCTTTCATCAGTTACAATTGGACAGCAACCCCAAGTACGCTGGCCTATTTCCGCGATCAGGAATCGGCGCTGGCCTCGCGACGCTATCTGCGCGAGCTGATTGCATTTCTTTCGACTCATACCGATGCCCGTCGCATTCACCTGATCGGCTACAGCGCCGGGACTAGGCTGGCCTTTGATGCCGCTTATCAAATCGCGTTGGGAGCCGAGGAAAATGCGCGGTTGGGCAAACTCATCCTGATCGGCAGCGACCTGGACCGCGCTTATTTCATTCATGCTATCGAGGACGGTCTTCTCGATGCGGTTACGGACCTGACGATCTATCAGTCGCAAACGGATTCCGCGCTGGCGATGTCTAGGCTTGTTTTTGGCCGCAAGCGCGTCGGAGAGACTTCGCCGCCCGGCGAAGCAGTGCCTGCGGTGCAAGCGGAGCTGGCCCGGACCCCAAGGCTGCATGTCATCGACGTGACGGATGCCGAAGAGGCGGGCACTGGCAACGGGCATTGGTACTTCCGATCTTCACCATGGGCCAGCAGCGATCTTTTCCTGTCATTGCTGACCAACAAAGACCCCGCCGCGCGCGGACTGGTGCGCGCACCCGGCGAAGTCATCTGGCGTTTTCCAGACGATTATCCGCAAAGGATCAGGGAACTGGGGCGTTTGTACTGAAGGAAAGGAACCGTCTGGTTATCCCCGTCTATTCTCTATTCTGATCAGCTTGCCACACGAGGCTCCCTCGGATCACATCGAAACTCTTATGTAAGGTCATCCATAGGTCAGACTTATGACGTTGAAGGTATAATCGATTTTTCTTGGTATATTAATCTGTCAAGATACCATTGCTCAAATGTGAATTTTACGCCGCGCAAGAATGGCGAACCTGTCAAACAATTC
>NZ_JBQFYZ010000041.1:0-2496 GCF_056541905.1 Ruegeria sp. AF5 | reverse complement strand
CGGGCATCCGCCTGGGCAGCCCCGCCGGCACCACCCGCGGCTTTGGCGAGACCGAATTCCGCCAGATCGCCGACTGGATCATCGAAGTGGTCGACGGCCTGGCCGCCAACGGCGAAGACGGCAACGCCGAAGTCGAAGCCCACGTCCGCGCCCAGGTCGCAGACCTCTGCAACCGCTTCCCCATATACCCGAACCCGTAAGCCGAAAGGTCCCAACCATGAGCTTTCAACCAATTGAACAAGCCCCCGCCCGCCTGAACCGCAGCGAGCTTGCCGTGCCCGGCAGCCAGCCCGGAATGTTTGAGAAGGCTGCGAAATCGGACGTGGATGTCATCTTTCTCGATCTGGAAGACGCTGTCGCGCCCGATGAAAAGGAACAGGCGCGCAGGAACATCATTCAGGCGCTGAACGATATCGACTGGGGCAACAAGACCATGTCGGTCCGGATCAATGGTCTGGACACCCATTACATGTATCGGGACGTCGTGGATGTTGTCGAACAGGCGGGCCAGCGTCTGGACCTGGTCATGATCCCCAAGGTCGGGACAGCCGCAGATGTATATGCAGTCGACATGCTGGTGACCCAGATCGAAGACGCCAAGGGGTACAAGAAACGGATCGGGTTCGAACACATCATCGAAACCGCGCTTGGTATGCAGAATGTTAGCGCGATCGCGGCTGCATCTAAGCGCAATGAAAGCCTTCATTTTGGTGTCGCGGATTATGCCGCCTCGACCCGCGCGCGGACCACAATCATCGGGGGTGTAAACCCGGACTATTCGGTTCTGACCGACCCGGATGCCGACGGAGGCCGCCTGACCCACTGGGGCGACATGTGGCACTACGCCCTTGCCCGCATGGTGGTTGCGGCGCGCGCCAACGGGCTGCGCCCCATTGACGGGCCTTTTGGCGATTTTCAGGACCCCGACGGTTACAAGGCCGCCGCAAAACGTGCCGCCGTTCTGGGCTGCGAGGGCAAATGGGCCATCCACCCCAGCCAGATCGCGCTTGCCAATGAGGTGATGTCGCCCTCGGATGCCGAAGTTACCAAGGCACGGCGTATCCTTGTCGCCATGGCCGAGGCCGAGGCAGACGGAAAAGGTGCCGTGTCTCTGGACGGTCGTCTGATCGACTATGCCTCGATCCGTCAGGCCGAAGTACTGGTTGAAAAGGCCAGTCAGATCGCTGCGGCCTGATCGCCTGCACCAAACCCGACCTGCGTGGGCGCATTGTCTACGCGGGCTCGGTGCTGCGTTGACTGGTGGATCACGAGACCAACGCGAAAGGTTATCCGTGTTCCGGGGCGGCCGTCCCCAGAAATCGCTTGTTCCGAATTTCGTCCGGGCTGACGTCGAAGCTGCGTTGAAAGGCGCGTTTCAGCGCGACGGTCGATGAAAAGCCGGTCGCTGTCGAGATTTCAATCTGCGACATGTTGGTGAATTGTAAAAGGCTCTGCGCCCGCTCCAGCCGTAGCTCTTTGTAGGTCGACAAAAGTTTCGCACCGGTTTTGCTTAGAAACCTTCGCTGTAACTGGCGAGTCGAGGTCCTGAGCACATTGGAAAGTTCCGAGATCGTCAAAGGATCTTCGATGTTTTCCTGCATCGCATCCAGCGTGCGCATGACAAGCTGATCACCTTTTGCACGGTGCACCAGACGGGCGGCAAGCGTGCTGCCGTGCTTTTGTGTGGGTTCCGTCAGTCCAATGTATCCGCGCAGTATGTCCGCGATATGTTCCCCGTGGTCGATCGACACAAATTCTGACAGCAGGCGCAGCGCGCTTAGCCGGGTGGTTGCGCTATGGGCGCACCCGTCTGCGGCCAGATGCGTGCCGGTGCCACAATCTTCCAGCCCGCCCTCCAGTGCAGCGGCTGCGAAATTCGGGTGGACAGCAACGGTGTTCCGGCCTGTTCTTCCGAGTTGCGGCAGAAGCAGCACCGCGCCGCCGACCAGTACAACCCGTGAAGACAGGTTCAGGACCTGCGATACCCAGAATCTGCGCGAATGTGGAATGGACCAGATGTTCTCCAGATCTCCCCAGAAAATCGCCGTTCGTCCGGCCCAGTATAACGGTCCGCCCGCAGGTTCCGAGCCAGCGACACGAAGGTTGACCGCATAGGTGCAGTCTTCGGCCAGAGTGTTTAACGCCTGATAGAATTCGATGACCATTCCAGCTGACGCCATAGCCGCTTCACGGTTGAGAATGACATCGATATGTTTCAATCTTTCGGGTGCCTCAGGCTCCGTTTCAGACAGATTGGCGTGATCATTTGCGAGGACATAGTGTTTCATTGTTCCTCCGACGATTTGGGCGTGGCAGCGCCCCGATTGGCGCTGCCCTCAGGGTGTAAATCCGATCCGTCAGGCGAATTGACGGATCGGACAGACACGGGTTTCACTCAGCGGCGTCTTCGTATTCTGTCATTGGTGGGCATGTGCAGACGAGGTTTCGGTCGCCGTATGCGTTGTCGACGCGGTTGACGGGGGACCAGTATTTGTC
>NZ_JBQFYZ010000040.1:0-2588 GCF_056541905.1 Ruegeria sp. AF5 | reverse complement strand
GATTTCATTCTCATCTCCACTCTCTGATGGTTACGATGAGCCTGAAATCCTCCGCTACGCAATCAACCTAGTCTGTTCCATGGGTGCTGATGGCGGACAGTCCGATGCATCGGATCGACTGAAGGTACTTCTCCAAAGAGCAGGTGCTGTCAGCACCGAACCGTTTTCCGTTCTATCCCAAAAAAGAATTCGTCAGGGCGCTGGCCGAAAAAAACTCCCGGCATCACCACATTATAATCCTCTGGTTATCAAGAACTCGAACTGAGTCTGCCATCAATTTGCATGGCCGATTGGAGCGGCAGTATGGTCCGCAGAGTATGATTATGTCTATCGCCCGGGCTCGCAGGCGCTGCGAAAGTCTGGTCTAACGGGCGGAACCCAGCGGAGTTTTGGCATGGCCAATGTCCGGAAAGGGCCTGTGCAAACGCTTCGACTTATTTTGAACGCCTTGGCACAGCGTTACCGCCCTTATTTGCCGCAGCGCGTGCACGGTTTTTCTTGCTGTTGGGCTTACCCTTTGGCGGTGGCGGGCCTTTTGGGCGGCGGTCAAGTTTTTTACTCAGACCACTGCGGTTGTCGTCATCGCGTTTGGGCTTGGCTTCAACTTTGGCCTTTTCAGGGGGCTTGGACACTGTCTTTTTCCGCGCTTTCGCAGGCTGCGGCTCGACAAGTCGGCTCGGTTTGCGTGCAGTCTTTTCCAGACCTTTCTTGCCTTTGACAGCCCGGTTAAAGCTTGTCTTTGCTGAGTTCGACAAATCGGGGGCTGAATCCAACTGCACAATGTCTTTTGTACCCTCGATCTTCATTTCCGGCCCAATCGCCTCCAAAAAACCGGCGACGCTGCTTTCGCGAATTTCGATATAGGTCTCGTCGTCAACGATACGGATCGCACCGACATCGGATTTTGTGATGTTCCCCGCCTTGCACACCATAGGAAGTAGATATCGCGGAGACGCATTTTCGTTGCGCCCTTCTGACAGCGAAAACCAAACACTCGGACCAAAAGGTGCGCTCTGCTTTGGCGCTGCTTCCTGAATGTCGTTTAGTTCTTCCGGAGCGGAATGCGCCCTGTTGTATTGACGGACATATGCCGCAGCGAGTTGTTCTGGCGAGAACCTTTCTACCAGTTCGTTGACTGACTGCCGCTCAGTCTTTGTTATTTCAGAGCACCAGTCCTCCGATCCGAACATCCGTTGCTGGTCTTGCGCTTTGACCTCTTCAGCGGAGGGCGCCGCACCCCAATCGGCCGTGAGTTTAGCGAATTTCAACAGCCTTTGGGCTTTTTTGTAAGAAGCCGGTGCAACGATCAGTGTGCTGACACCTTTGCGCCCTGCACGTCCAGTTCGGCCTGAACGGTGCAAAAGCGTTTCATGACTGCTGGGCAGTTCCGCATGGATCACCAGATCCAGATTTGGCAGATCAATTCCGCGCGCCGCGACATCGGTCGCTACACAGACGCGGGCCCGTCCGTCACGCATGGCTTGCAAGGCGTTTGACCGTTCACCTTGGGTCAGTTCTCCGGAAAGAGCTACAACCGAAAACCCGCGGTTGGACAGTCGGGCTGTCAGACGGCTGACCATGGCGCGCGTGTTGCAGAAAACGATGGCGTTAGGAGCCTCGTAGTAGCGTAGCACGTTAATGATAGCATTTTCACCGTCACGTGGAGCCACATTCATCGCACGGTACTCGATATCGGCGTGTTGCGTCCGCTCACTGACAGTACTTACACGCTCGGCATCCCTTTGGTACCGGGCAGCCAAGGTGGCAATGGCGCGCGGTACCGTTGCCGAGAACAATAGTGTCTGGCGGTCTGATTGCGTTTGTTCGAGGATGAATTCCAGATCTTCACGGAATCCAAGGTCGAGCATTTCGTCAGCCTCATCCAACACGACGGCGCGTACGGATGCCAAATTAATCGAGCCGCGCATGATATGATCCCGCAACCGCCCTGGTGTCGCGACCACAATATGTGCCCCTCGGGACAGCGCCCGGCGTTCGTCGCGCATATCCATGCCGCCAACGCATGAGGCAATGAAGGCCCCCGCATCCGCATAGAGCCACCCCAGTTCTCGTTTGACCTGCAGCGCCAACTCTCGCGTCGGCGCAACAACCAACGCCAAAGGCGCGCCTGCCACATCGAAAACCTGCGCATCGCTCAAAATTGTTGGTGCGATGGCCAAGCCGAACGCGATGGTTTTTCCTGATCCGGTCTGCGCCGAAACTAACAAGTCTCGTCCCTGCAAATCCGGTGCGGACACGGCCTCCTGAACAGGGGTCAGCGTGTCGTATCCTTTACGCTTCAATGCGATTGCGAGTGTCGGGTTCATGGCTCAGCTCTCCGGAGTGATACGGTCACCCTCAGAGCTTCCGACACACGGGTCATAGTAGAAGCGCAGTCCATACTGCGAGGAGAACCGGATGTATAGATCGGAAAATGCGCCTCCCAATGAGCCTCCCCAACGGAACAGGTCCACACTTATGTTAAGGTTGTCCGCCATCAGCACCCATGGAACAGACTAGGTTGATTGCGTAGCGGAGGATTTCAGGCTCATCGTAACCATCAGAGAGTGGAGATGAGAATGAAATCC
>NZ_JBQFYZ010000039.1:0-3004 GCF_056541905.1 Ruegeria sp. AF5 | reverse complement strand
CCCCTCCGGCCCCCGTGTTTATCAGGCGGTCAGACCTTCTGGTTCTGGGAGTTTGTTTGCGCGGCAGCAGGCGGTGAGGGTGTTGGCCAGCAGGCAGGCGATGGTCATGGGGCCGACGCCGCCGGGGACGGGGGTGATGGCGCCGGCGCGTTCAGCGGCGCTGGCATAGTCGACGTCGCCGACCAGCTTGGTCTTGCCATCCCGCTCGATGCGGTTGATGCCCACGTCGATCACGGTGGCGCCTTCCTTGATCCAGTCGCCAGGCACCATCTCGGGGCGGCCGACAGCGGCCACGACGATATCGGCGCGGCGGACCACATCCGGCAGATCTTTGGTGCGCGAATGCGCGATGGTCACGGTGCAGCTGTCCCCCAGCAGCAGCTGCGCCATCGGCTTGCCCACGATGTTCGAGCGACCGATGACAACCGCATCCATGCCCGACAGCGACCCGTGGTGATCGCGCAGCATCATCAGGCAGCCCAGCGGGGTGCAGGGCACCATCGATTTCTGACCGGTGCCCAAAAGGCCCACGTTCGAGATATGGAAACCGTCCACATCCTTGGCCGGATCGATCGAATTGATCACCAGATCCTCGTTCAGGTGCTTGGGCAGCGGCAACTGGACCAGAATGCCATGCACCGCCGGGTCGGTGTTCAGTTTGTCGATCAGCGCCAGCAGCTCTGCCTCCGAGGTCTCCGCATCCAGCTTGTGCTCATACGAGTTCATGCCGACCTCGACGGTCATCTTGCCTTTCGAGCGGACATAGACCTGGCTGGCCGGATCCTCGCCCACCAGAACCACGGCCAGGCCGGGGGTGATGCCGTTTTCCTCTTTCAGCTTTGCAACCTGATCGGCCACCTGCGCGCGCACTTTGGCGGCAAAGGCCTTCCCGTCGATAACCTGCGCTACCATCCTTTGGTCCCTTCTTTCAAAACCCAAACGGGCGCAGAACGCGCCCGGTCTTTACTCGGGGCCGAGCACACGTTCCTCACGTGCAATCGACCAGTCAATCAGAATGCGCCAGAGCGTTTCGGACAAATCGGGGTCCATCCCCGCCGCCTGCGAACTGGCGCGCACCTTTTGCACCACATCCTCGACCCGGTCCGGGATGCGGGCGGGCAGGCCCTCGCCCGGCTTCAGCTCAGACGCGCGGTCGATATAGCTTGCGCGCCTCACCAGCATCCCGATCAGCTGGCGGTCCAGCCTGTCGATCTGAACCCGCAGATCCCGCATCGAATGGCAGTCCTGCGGCGGTGTCAGAGTGGGCATCATCGTCTCCTCATGGCCCGGGGGTCCCGGACCACGAGATGTCTTATTCAGCGGCTTAGAACAAGCCCTCGATCTCACCTGCGTCATTGAGGCAGATGGTTTCCGCGGCCGGTTTGCGGGGCAGGCCCGGCATGGTCATGATCTCACCGCAGACAACCACGATAAAGCCCGCGCCCGCGCTCAGGCGGACTTCACGCACCGGCACCGAATGGCCGGTGGGCGCGCCCCGCAAGCTCGGGTCGGTCGAGAAGCTGTACTGGGTTTTCGCCATGCAGACCGGCAGGTTGCCATACCCCGCAGCTTCCCATTCTTTCAGCTGCGTGCGGATCTTGTTGTCGGCCAGAACCTCGTCGGCGCGGTAGATGCGCTTGGCGATGGTTTCGATCTTCTCAAACAGCGGCATCTCGTCGGGGTAGATCGGCGCGAAGTTCGCAGACCCCCCTTCGACGATTTCCACAACCTTGCGGGCCAGATCGGCAGAGCCTTCCGAGCCCAGTTCCCAGTGGCGCGACAGAACCGCCTCGACCCCGTGAGAGGAACAATAATCCTTCACCGCCTGAACCTCGGCATCGGTGTCGGTGACAAAGTGGTTGATGGCGACAACAACCGGCACACCGAACGACTTCACGTTCTCGATATGGCGGCCCAGGTTGGCGCAGCCCGCCTTGACCGCATCGACATTCTCGGCGCCCAGATCGGCCTTGGCGACACCGCCATTCATCTTCATCGCCCGCACGGTGGCAACCAGAACCACGGCAGAGGGCGCAATGCCCGCCTTGCGGCACTTGATGTTCATGAACTTCTCGGCACCCAGATCGGCGCCAAAGCCCGCCTCGGTCACCACATAGTCAGCCACTTTCAGCGCGGTCCTGGTGGCAATGACCGAGTTGCAGCCATGCGCGATGTTGGCGAACGGGCCGCCATGGACAAAGGCCGGGTTGTTTTCCAGCGTCTGCACCAGGTTCGGCTGCATCGCGTCTTTCAGCAGAACGGTCATCGCACCTTCGGCCTTGATGTCGCGGCAGTAGACCGGGGTCTTGTCGCGGCGATAGGCCACGATGATGTCACCCAGACGCTTTTCCAGATCCTTCAAGTCGTTGGCCAGACACAGGATCGCCATGACCTCGGACGCCACAGTGATGTCAAAACCTGTTTCGCGCGGGAACCCGTTCGACACGCCGCCCAGGCTGGCAGTAATCTGGCGCAGGGCGCGGTCGTTCATGTCAACCACACGACGCCATGCGACCCGGCGGGTGTCGATCTCGCATTCATTGCCCCAGTAGATGTGGTTGTCGATCATCGCCGACAGCAGCGAATGGGCCGAGGTGATCGCGTGGAAATCGCCGGTGAAGTGCAGGTTCATCTCTTCCATCGGAACAACCTGCGCATAGCCGCCACCCGCAGCGCCGCCCTTCATGCCGAAGTTCGGACCCAGCGAGGCCTCGCGGATACAGATCATCGCATTCTTGCCGATCCGGTTCAGACCGTCACCCAGACCAACCGTTGTGGTCGTCTTGCCTTCACCCGCAGGCGTCGGGTTGATCGCCGTCACCAGCACCAGCTTGCCGTCCTCACGACCCTGCACCGAGTTGATGAACTCCTGGCTCACCTTCGCCTTGTCATGCCCATACGGCAAAAGATCATCACTGGATATTCCAAGCTTCGCGCCGATCTCCTGGATCGGCTTCTTATTCGCTTCACGCGCAATTTCGATGTCGGATTTATAGCTCATTGG
>NZ_JBQFYZ010000038.1:0-4321 GCF_056541905.1 Ruegeria sp. AF5 | reverse complement strand
TTGAGTTTTTTTTGTGGATTACCTGCTGCGCCAGGCCTGTGTGCGGGCCAGGATGCCTTTTGATGCCATCAAATGAAAGATCCGGGCGGCTGCGTTGGTGTAGAAGATCATCATGCCCATTGCGGCTGCGGGTGCGATATCCCCGGCATCATCCATGTTCAGCACCGCGATGGACGCGAGTGTGGTTTTGGGTGAGTAGAGGAACACAACCGCCGATACAGTCGTCATCGCGTTGACGAACAGATAGATTGAGATGTCCAGCACCGCAGGCAGGCAGACCGGCACCGTGACACGGGCAAACAGCTTCATTGTTGGCTGTTTGAGAGAGGCTGACACTGACTCGAACTCTTTATCCATCTGCTTGAGAGCGGTGACCGCCGTCAGGTGCGATACGGTATAGAAATGCGTCACCGTGCAAACCACCAGGATCGCCATGGTGCCGTAGATCGCATTGAACGGATTGGACGGGTTGTTGAAGAAGAAGATATACGACAGTCCCAGAACCATGCCCGGGATGGCCATCGGCAGCATGGCGAACATCTGAAAGATCGACCGCCCGGTTTTGAAGCCGTTCGATTTTTCCACCAGGTACGCCCCGAAGAAGACAACCGTCGTGCCGATCACCGCCGTCAGGAAAGCCAGTTTGATCGAGTTGAAATACGACCCCCAGCCGCCGCCATCCATCTTGTTGAACTGGTAGTTCTTGAGGCTCAGGCTCAGATCGTAGGGCCAGAACTTGATCAGCGCCGCAAACTGACACACGGCCAGAAGACCAACTATGAACAGGCCGATCAAGCTGCAGTAGATCAGGAATATGCGATCGGTTTTCGGGTTTGGCGTTGCCTGATATGGAACCGAACGCGCAGAAAGCAACGCCACCTGCTTGGACTGAACCATCCGGTCGATACCAAAAGCCAGAATTGCGGGGATGACCAGAACCACCGAGACCACGGCGCCCATCTCAAAATTCTGCTGGCCGATCACCTGTTTGTAGATATCCACGGCAAGCACGTTGAACTGGCCGCCGATCACCTTTGGCAGGCCGAAATCGGTGATCACCAGGTTGAACACGACAAAGGCTGCTGAAATCAGGCCGTAGCGCGCGCCTGGTATAGTGACGGTCCAGAATGTCCGCCAGGGGGTAGAACGCAAGCTGACAGCGGCCTCGTACAACCGCGCATCCGATATCGCGAGCGCGGTCGATATGATCAGGAACGCGTGTGGAAAGGTAAAGAAGACCGATCCGATCACGATGCCTATGGGGCCGTAGATACTGGCTCCGAACAGCAACTCCTTGATCATCCCCTGATTGCCGAACAGGTAGACCAGCGCGATGCCCGGCAGCAGCGAGGGAACCAGAATCGGCGCCATCGCGATCAGGCGAAAGACCCCCTTGAACCGCATGCAGCTTCGGTTCAGCGCATAGGCAAACCAGAACGCCAGCGTCACCGTAACGATTGTGCTGACAACCGAAATCCAAAGGGAATTCTTGATCGAGTTGAACAGGGCCGGGGTTGAGAAGTAGTTGATGAAGTTGCCCAGACCCCGCGCTTGAACCGGCCGCATCTGCACCCGGCGGAACGTGTTGGAATCAAGCTCGACCCAATCGGTGCCTTCGTTCAAAGTCGACCCGACCAGAAAGCGCCCGGCCTCCGTCGTGTTCCGCATCTGGTACATGACCGGGCTGCGAAAGCTGAAATCCGGAAAAAACCCGGTCACCGGCAAACGCCCGTCCGAGCCGGTTGTCAGATCGGTGTCGGAATACACCCCCAATTGCCTGTTCAGTTCGTCAGCCGTCAGGATCGTTCCGTCAAACATACCCGCTTCATCACTGACCTGAAACTCATACTGGGACAGCTCGACCCGGTAGGTCGAGAAGGACTTGGAAAGCATCGTGTAAAGCGGCAGCGCCAGTGTCACGATCAGATAGAGCGCGATCACCATCATGCTTCCGCGCATCAGGATGTCATCGCGGCTGAGCCTGGGCCTGATATCCGGCCCGACAGGCAATGTGTCGTGATTGGTCGACATCGTGCTCATGCCGCAGCCTCCGGAAGGTCAAACGCCATCAGGCGGTTCTCGGGAAGCTCGATCACCATGCTGCACCCCTCTTCCAGCTCAAGACGACGCACGGCGTTGATCGAAAAATCCGCGATCAGTTCAGAAGATCCGAACCGCTCGTTGTTCAGGCGGCAACGCCAGAACGAGCCCAGAAACTCCATTTCATCAAGCGTGACCTCGATGCAGTTCCGATTGCCGCCCGTGTCAAGATAACCAGCTTCATGAGGGATGATGTCTTCGGGACGAATGGCTGCGATGACCGGGGTGCCATCATTGAACGTGTGGCTGAGGCAGGCAAAGGTCTTTTCCCCGACGCTCAACCGCCCGCCTTTGGTGACCTGAGATCGGATCTGGTTCATTTCACCGATAAAGTCGGCCACGAACAGGTTGGCCGGTTCGCGGTAGATCTCCGTGGGCGATCCAACTTGTTCGATCACCCCGTGGTTCATCACCACGATGCGGTCGGCCATGGCCAGCGCTTCTTCCTGATCGTGCGTCACCATCACGGTGGTCACACCCAGCTTGCGCTGCAATTCCTTGATCTCATGCCGCAGGTGAACGCGCACCTTGGCGTCCAGCGCCGACAGGGGTTCGTCCAGCAGCAGCAGACCGGGATTGGTTGCAATGGCGCGGGCCAGCGCAATCCTCTGCTGCTGGCCACCGGACAATTGCGCCGGGTATTTCCTGCCCTGATCCGGCAGACCAACAAGGTTCAGCAGCTCGCTCACCCGAACCGCGATATCCGACTTGCTGCGGCCCGTGTTTTCAAGGCCAAATGCGATGTTCTTTTCGATCGTCAGGTTCGGGAACAGCGCATAGGACTGAAACACAATCCCGAAATCGCGCTCGGACGGGGGCAGGTTGGAGACGTCCTTGCCATCCTGCATAACCGTACCCTTGGTCTGCAGATCCAGCCCGGCAATCGCCCGCAACAAGGTGGTCTTGCCGCAGCCGGACGGGCCGAGGAAACAAATGAATTCACCTTCTTTGATTTCAAGAGAGATGTCCTTGAGTGCCAGAAAGCTGCCGAACGCTTTCCACAAATTCTGGATGCTGAGATACAGTTCACCGGGTGGTGTTTTCTGAAGCACGGGAGAGGTCCTCACATCTGCACCTCGGGCACGACCGATCCTGGCCGGTGCGCGCCGGGTGAGTTGGTTGTGTTGGTGGGAACAAGAGAGTGGCGGGCAGGAAAAGCACAAAAGCCCCTCCTGCCAATGGAATTACTTCGCTTCAGACTTTCCGTCATAGCGAGACTGCCATTCCTTCAGGATTGCCGCGCGATTGTTGGCGGCATATTCGAAATCATTGTTGATCATCGCATCCAGAAGACCCTCTGGGAAGTGTTCAACCGGTTTTGCAACGCCGGGATACGCCACGACCGCATAGCCGGTATTGTACATCTCGTTGGCCTCTTTGGTGACGGTGAAGTCCACCAGCTTCTGCGCGGCTTCCAGATTTGCAGTGCCGGCCACAATCGCGGTTGCTTCCATGTCCCAGCCGACGCCTTCCGAAGGCACAATGATTTCCAGCGGTGCGCCATCAGCTTTGGATTTCGCCCCACGGAACGCAAAAGAAATACCAATCGGGATCTCGCCCGCCGCCGCCAGTTTGCAAGGCTTCGAGCCGGAATGGGTGTAGCGCGCAATATTCTCGTGCAGCGCATCCATGTATTCCCAGCCACCTTCTTCACCAAACATTTGAAGCCAGCTGGACACATCAAGGAACCCCGTGCCAGAGGAATTCGGGTTCGGCATGATAACCTGATCCTTGTACATCGGATCAGTCAGGTCCTTCCACGAGGTCGGCGGCTTCAGCCCGGCCTTTTCCGCCTCAACCGTGTTGTAGCAAATCGAGGCAACCCAGGCGTCCATGCCAACCCAGGCAGGCGGGTTGTCACCATCGACGAATTTCGCATCCAGCTTGTCTACGCCAACCGGGGCATAAGGCTCCAGCATCCCTTCGGATTTCAACAGCAGCAGAGAGGTCGCCGCCAACCCCCAGACCACATCCGCCTGTGGGTTGTCCCGTTCAGCCAGCAGTTTCGCGGTGATGATCCCCGTCGAGTCCCGGACCCAGTTGATCTTGATATCAGGGTTACTCTGGTTGAACGTCTCCGCATACCTCGCCAGATCCTCCGCCTCGACAGCGGTGTAAACTGTCAGTTCCGTCTCCGATGCCGCAACCGTCGCAGTCAGTAAACCGACCGCCAATGCCGAATAAAATGATGTCGTCCGTTTCATGGTTTTCCTCTGTTGGT
>NZ_JBQFYZ010000037.1:0-4446 GCF_056541905.1 Ruegeria sp. AF5 | reverse complement strand
ACTCAGCGGCGTCTTCGTATTCTGTCATTGGTGGGCATGTGCAGACGAGGTTTCGGTCGCCGTATGCGTTGTCGACGCGGTTGACGGGGGACCAGTATTTGTCGACGCCCATGGATCCCGGCGGGAAGCAGGCCTGTTCGCGGGTGTAGGGGCGGTCCCAGTCGCCGACCAGATCGCGCACTGTGTGGGGGGCGTTTTTCAGCGGGTTGTTTTCCGCGTCGATCTTGCCGTCGATGATGTCCTGCGCTTCCGAGCGGATCGAGAGCATGGCGTCGCAGAAGCGGTCGAGCTCGTCCTTGGGTTCGGATTCGGTGGGCTCGACCATCAGGGTGCCCGCCACCGGCCAGCTCATCGTGGGGGCGTGGAAGCCTGAATCGACCAGGCGCTTGGCCACATCGTCGACGGTGACATGCGCCGCCTCGTCCAGCGGCCTTGTGTCGAGGATGCATTCATGTGCCACCCGGCCCGTTTCCGATGTGTAGAGGATCGGATAGGCGTCCTTGAGCCGCGCCGCGATGTAGTTGGCGTTCAGGATCGCCACTTTGGTGGCCTGCGTCAGCCCCGCACCGCCCATCAGCAGCACATAGGCCCATGAGACGGGAAGGATCGAGGGCGAGCCGAAGGGTGCCGCCGAGACCGGACCCACGGCGGTGCCGTATTCCGGGTGGCCCGGCAGATGCTCGGCCAGATGCGCCTTGACGCCGATCGGACCCATGCCGGGGCCGCCACCGCCATGCGGGATGCAGAAGGTCTTGTGCAGGTTCAGGTGGCTGACATCGCCGCCAATGTCACCCGGACGTGCCAGCCCGACCATGGCGTTCATGTTGGCGCCGTCGATATAGACCTGACCGCCGTGATCATGGGTGATCTGGCAGACCTCCTGCACGGTGGTCTCGAACACGCCATGGGTCGAGGGGTAGGTGATCATGCAGGCGGCCAGATGGTCCGAATGCTTTTCCGCCTTTTCGCGGAAATCATTCAGATCGATATTGCCCTTGTCATCCGATTTCACCGGCACAACCTGCCAGCCCACCATCTGCGCCGAGGCCGGGTTGGTGCCATGGGCCGAGGTCGGGATCAGGCAGACATTGCGCTGCCCTTCGCCGCGGGCGAAGTGATAGTTGCGGATGGTCAGAAGGCCCGCATATTCGCCCTGCGCGCCCGAGTTGGGCTGCTGGGAGATCGCGTCATACCCGGTGATCTGGCACAGCTTGTCGTTCAGATCCGCAATCATCTGATGGTAGCCCTGCGCCTGATCTTCGGGCACGAAAGGATGCAGGTTGCCGAACTCGGGCCAGGTGACCGGGATCATCTCGACCGTGGCGTTCAGCTTCATGGTGCAGGACCCCAGCGGGATCATCGCCCGGTCCAGCGCCAGGTCGCGGTCGGCCAGACGGCGCATATAGCGGGTGATCTCGGCCTCGGCCCGGTTCTTGTGGAAGATCGGGTGGGTCAGGTACGCGCTTTCGCGCAGCGCGTAATCCGGCAGGCGGTATTGCTTGTTCGAGCTGTCATCCTTGCGGTCGATGCCGAAGGCACCCCAGACCGCCTCGATGGTCTCGGGGCGGGTCTGTTCGTCCAGGCTGATGCCCACGCGGGTCTCGCCGACCTTGCGCAGGTTGACGCCACGGGCCACGGCGGCCTCCATAACGACATTCTGCAGATGGCCGACCTCGACCGTGATGGTGTCGAAGAACACTTCGGGTTCCACCGCAAAGCCCGCCTCTTCCAGACCGGCGGCCAGGCGCGAGGTCTTGCGGTGCACCGATTGCGCGATCGCCTTGATGCCGTCGGGTCCGTGATAGACCGCATACATCGAGGCAATGACGGCCAGCAGCGCCTGCGCGGTGCAGACGTTCGAGTTCGCCTTTTCGCGGCGGATGTGCTGCTCGCGGGTTTGCAGCGACAGGCGGTAGGCCTTGTTGCCGCGGCTGTCGATGCTGACCCCGATGATCCGGCCCGGCATCGAGCGCTTCAGCTTGTCGGTGGTCGCCATATACGCGGCGTGCGGGCCGCCATAACCCATCGGCACGCCAAAGCGCTGGGTCGAGCCGATGGCGATATCCGCGCCCATCTCGCCGGGGGATTTCAGCAGCGCCAGTGACAGGATATCGGCGGCGACAACGGCGATGGCGTTATGTTCATGCAGCGCCGCGATCTCGTTCGTGAAGTCGCGCACATGGCCATGGGTGCCCGGATACTGGAAGATCGCGCCAAAGACGGCACCTGCATCCAGCTGATCGGGATCGCCCACCTGCACGTCGATGCCCAAGGGTTCGGCGCGGGTTTTGATGACCGCGATGGTCTGCGGATGACAGTTGCGATCCACGAAGAAGGCCGCGTTATTGGCCTTGGACCGGCCGCCGCGCTTGGCCATCGCCATGGCTTCTGCTGCGGCTGTGGCTTCGTCCAGCAGGGACGCGTTGGCCACATCGAGCCCGGTCAGGTCGCTGACCATGGTCTGGAAGTTCAGCAGCGCCTCAAGCCGGCCCTGGCTGATCTCGGGCTGATAGGGCGTGTAGGCCGTGTACCAGGCCGGGTTTTCCAGGATGTTGCGCAGGATCGGCGCCGGGGTGGTGGTGCCGTAATATCCCTGACCGATCAGCGAGGTCAGAACCTTGTTCTTGCCCGCCACCTGCTTCATGTGAAAGAGCGCATCGCGTTCCGTCATCGCCGGGCCCCAGTCCAGCGGTTCCTTCTGCCGGATCGCGGGCGGGACGGTAGCGTCGATCAGCTGGTCCAGCGTCTTGAAGCCGATCACCTGCAGCATGTCGCGCATCTCGGTCGGGCTGGGCCCGATGTGGCGGCGATTGGCGAAGTCATAGGCTTCGTAGTCGGTCAGTTTGAAGGCCATTGCAGCGCTCCTCAAGGATAGGTCAGGTCCGGCGGAGACGGCAGGAGCCTCCGGCGGGAGTATTTGGAAAAAGATGAAGCGGGGAGCCCCGGTCTCTGGGGCTCCGGGCCGGATTTAGCCGATGAAGGCCTTGTAGCCGGCTTCGTCCATCAGATCTTCCAGCTGCGCGGCATCGGCGATCTTGATCTTGTAGATCCAGGCCTCGCCCTCGGGGTCGTCGTTCAGCGCGCCGGGGTTGTCAGCCAGCGCCTCGTTCACTTCCGTAATCTCGCCATCAACCGGCGCGTAAAGCTCGGAGGCGGCCTTGACGGATTCGATCACGCCGATCTCGCCATCCTTCTCGAACTCGTCGCCCACCTCCTGCTGCTCGACAAAGACCACCTCACCCAGCTGCTCGGCCGCGTGTTTGGTGATACCCAGCGTGGCCGTGTCGCCGTCGACCGCCAGCCATTCATGCTCTTCGGAATAATAGGTTGCCATGTCTCTCTCTCCTGACTTCAACGCTTGTAATTTTGTTTGACGAAGGGCAGCGCCACAATCTGCGCCGGTTGCGCCTTGCCCCGGATGATCAGGTTGACCTTCTCGCCCGGCTCGCCATGGCCCGCGGACACATAGCCCATCGCAACCGGGCCGCCGACCGTGGGGCCAAAGCTGCCCGAGGTGATCTGACCGATGGTATTGCCCTCAAGGCATTGCACTTCCACGCCCTGACGCGCGGGGGCGCGGCCGTCGGGCTTGATGCCCACCAGCTTGCGCGCAGGCCCCTCGGCCAGTTCGCGCTGCACACGTTCCGCACCCGGAAAGCCGCCTTCTTCCTTGCGGCGCTTCTGCATCGCCCAGCCAAGGCTGGCCTCGACCGGCGAGGTGCTCTGATCGATGTCATTGCCATAAAGGCACAGACCGGCTTCAAGCCGCAGGCTGTCGCGCGCGCCCAGACCCGCCGGTTCGCAATCCTCATGCGCAAGGAACGCCCGGGTGATCTCGATCGCCTTGTCCTCGGGGATCGAGATCTCGTACCCGTCCTCGCCCGTGTAGCCCAGCCGCGAGATGCGGCATTCGACACCCAGGATGTCGGCAATCGTGGTTTCCATGAACTTAAGATCGCGCGCCGCGGGGCAGAGCGCGCCCACCACATCCTCGGCCTTGGGGCCTTGCACCGCCACCAGCGCGCGGTCGAAGATCTCGGTCACCTCAACCCCGTCCAGATTGGCGCGCATATGCGGAATGTCCTGATGGCGCAGCGCCGCGTTCACCACCACAAAGTAATGATCCCCCGCGTTCGACACGATCAGGTCATCCATGATCCCGCCTTCGGCATTGGTGAAGAACCCGTACCGCGCCTTGCCTTCCTTCAGCGTCGCATAAGCCTGCGGACACAGTGCTTCCAGCTTCTCGCCCACATTCTCGCCCCGCAATATCACCTGACCCATATGCGACACATCAAACAACGCCGCCTTCTCGCGGCACTGCTTATGCTCGCCCATGATCCCCAGCGGATACTGAACCGGCATCTCCCACCCGGCAAAATCAACCATCTTGCCGCCCAACTCAACGTGAAGCCCAAAAAGCGGCGTGCGTCTAATCTCGGTCAT
>NZ_JBQFYZ010000036.1:0-4604 GCF_056541905.1 Ruegeria sp. AF5 | reverse complement strand
GCTTGCTGCATCATCAGAACGCGGCGTAGATTGAAACTGCGGCGAGCCTGATCCTCCTAAGCCAATCAAACGCTCGTGTTCCAAATCATTCGATGACGGACAGTTCGTCCTTCATCGCAGGGTTGCTTGTAGTGGCAAAAACACCTTTTCCCTCTGCAGGTTCCAACACGATGTCGACAAGTTTTCGCCCTATGCCGCGCTTCCCATGATCAGGTGAGACAGAAACATAACCCAACTCATACGGATAGTCTTCGTGCGATAGCGAGTGCCCTGCCTTGACGCCGCTTTCAAGACCGGAACGATATTGGTCCGAAGGTATCTTTGAAGCTGCCACACCAATCGCCTGTGCATCAGACTCAGCAAAAAACCAGCTTTGCGCCAGGACGCTGTACTCCCTGACGAACGAAGTGTTCATCAAAAGCAGCACCTGACCGAACCAGTTCAACGAAGATACGGGTTCCTCGTTCTCGGCATGAAAAACACTATCCTTCATCAGTGAAAAAGTGTCCATCAAGCCGGGGGAACTCCAACTCCAAGGCACCGAGGAGAGTAGGCTGACTTACAGCGAAGTAAGTTTGTATTTCTGAATGCCGGTGGCAATTGTTGCTCGAATCCGGATACCGAATTTCTAGTTTGGACTACCCCACGTCTGGGATGGCAGTACGCCAAAAAACAGTCTGTAGTCCCTCGCGAACTGACCCATGTGCCAAAATCCGCACCGGTTGGCAGCGTCAGCTATTTTACCATCGAAAGTCCCTGCAAGAAGGTCCTCTCGAACGCGGTTCAGCCGAAGTCGCATATAGTATGACTTGGGGCCTTGTCCGAACTGCTCCTTGAACGCGCGATCCAGGGTTCGCCAGGACGCCCCGCTTTCTTTGCAAATCTCTTCTATCGAAATTGGTTCTTCAAGATTGGCGAGCATACGGTCGATTGCTCGGTGGAGGGCACGTCGTCTGGTATGCGCCTGACTTCTGTCAAAATGTGCTTCGTTGTCAGTCAGGATGCTCAGGGCCTCAAGCATCAGAGTTTCCTCTGCCTCTTGAGACCATAGCGCATCAGAGTTGCTAAGCAGTTGGGATACGTGGCGCTCCAATTGCGCCAGGCAGACCAACCCTGCTTTGGAACTCAATTTGCGGGCATCCGGTCTGTGGCCATTCAGATGAAACCCACAGGCGTCAGCCAGCTTCTCCAGTCGTTGGGTTTCAAAGGATATGACGTTACCTGTAAATCCGGCCGTCGAAACTCCGTCAAATCCATCGCTGTCTCCAAAAGACAGAAATGCACCATCGGTTACGTCCTTTGCTTGCCATTTGTCGACTGCGCCCTTTGATGGGATGCCAAAGGTCATCCATCCCTTCGGTGAAACACCGCGCTGGTGAACGCGTTGGTTCATCGCGATGTTCAGAGCGGACACCGCGTGTCCTGAGCGCACTGTTATTCTCGTAGACAAACGCCCCGCATCGAGCTGCCGAAAGTCGATCTCCCAGGGTGTAAAGTCACCAATCATGTTGGGATGGTCAAAATTCAGCGCGATTGCGGGTGCCACTCCGTCCGATCCGGGAGGAGAAGCATTCTGCAAATTTGGCGAATTTTTGATGTGGTCCATTCCCAGAGCCTGACAGTTTACCGGTAATCTAGCTAATTCGATAGGCGGGGTGTCAAGTGACTGGGGGGTCCTCAAACGATACAACTATGGGTCGCCCGCGGCTTCCTGAAGCCGATGCGCGGTCAGAACGGGTTGTGACGTTTCTTACGCCACCTGAGCACGAACGCCTTTTGGCATTGGCGCAGAGATCAAAACAATCGCTCTCGGCCACGTGCCACGAACTGATTGTTCAGGCCATGGAATCTGCGAGTACTCAAGGAGGATCAAAGAGTGACTAGTGTTACAAAGAAGACTGGTGTCGCGGCCTGTATGTTTGCAGTGTTGTGCGCCATGCCAGCGGTCGCACAACAAGACGCGATTGTGTACGACGGTGAGTTTGAATTTTTGCGCGCTCAGTTCGGAGAGCAATGGGATGCGCAGGATGTTGAGATTGAAGCGAGGTTGGCAGAAATCCGGGGCGCCAACGGCGGTAAGCCACCGAATTTTCTATACATCCTTATCGATGACATCAGCTTCGGCCAGATGGGCGAGCGAAAGATGAACTACGTGATGGGCATTGAAACCCCGAACATCAATGACTTTGCCAGCGAGGGCATGTCGTTGATGCGGATGTACACTGAGCCCTCATGCACGCCGACGCGAACGGCTATGCTGACCGGACGCCATCCGATCCGGGCCGGGGTAGAGGAAGTAAAGGTTGCTTTGGTGGGTGAAGGTCTGCCGGCGAGTGAAGTGACGTTGCCTGAGATCCTGAAACAGGCGGGGTACAATACCTCCCATGTTGGCAAATGGCATCAGGGCGACATAGAGGAAGCGTATCCACACAATCAGGGCTTCGATTGGGCGGCTTTCCCGCTGCATCAACAGGTTCAGCTGAGCCTGATGACCCGCGAAGCCATGCAGGCCAACAATATGCTAGGATACCATGCATCAGGCCAGAATAATGAGTTCCTGCTGGATGAGCGGTTCAAGCCCTATGGTTTGGTGACCGGTGTCGAAGGTGAGGCAGGTGGGCCCGCCCGCGAGGTCGAAATGGTTGCGGGCGAAGAATGGACGCAGGCCAAGTATGAAGAGATGAATGAACGCTATCAAGCGCAGGCGATTGAACAGCTAGAACGCGTCGCGGCTATGGATGAGCCCTTCTTTCTTCAGTATTGGCCGCTCTACCCGCTGAACTTTGTCTATCCCGATCAGGCGCTTTCGCGAAACGGCGGGTTCCATGCGGACAAGTTGCAGCTTTTGGACAGGTGGATCGGAGACTTGCTGGCAAAGTTGGAAGAAACCGGTGAGGCAGACAATACCATCGTCATGATCATGGCGGATAACGGGTTGATGCACCAATACGAGGGGACGTCGGGGCTGAACCAACTGATCTATCGCGGCGGCAAAACCCAACACCTCGAAGGTGGCGTACGTACGGATGCCTTCATCCGCTGGCCCGGAGTGATCGAAGCAGACAGCGCCGCTGGTGACATCTTTCACGTCTCGGACATCTACACCACGATGACACGCATCGCTGGCGCAACGGATTTCATTCCGCGTGATCGGGTGATCGACGGGATCGATCAGACCGCCCTGCTGCTTGAAGGTGAGGGCAACGGCCGCCGCGACTACGTGTATGTCTATGAGGGACCGGTTCTGCGTTCAGTCGTCAAGCAAGAGTTCAAAATGCACCTGCCTGCGCCAGGTCAGCCCGGAGCGGCAGCACCCGTCTTCAACATCTACCGCGACCCGCGGGAAGAGAACGCTCTGATCGGAAACGCGCTGTGGTCCGGTGCCTCCTTCCAGGACATGGTCAAGCGCCATCAGAAGATGATCGCCAAGTATCCGAACTCTGAGATCGGCAAGGACGTTCCGTATGGCGGCATAGAAAACCTGCGTCCCGAAAGCGAAGAAGCGCGGCAGGTCTTCATGAGCTGGCAAGAATAAAAGCCCAATGGCGCGCAGAGCCTGTCTGCGCGCCCACCTCGAAGTTGAAGAAAGTGCGTCGCACTGAATAGCCAGCCCATCAACAGGTCAATGTCATGCTTAAAAAAACCACGTCAGCTCAAAGGCAACTCCTGGCCACTCTAAGCGTTGCTTTGTCTTTGGGCTGGGCAACGAATGGAAATGCGCAAGATGCGAGTTGGGATTTCACCGGCTATCTGTATCTCTGGGGCCCGGCGCTGAGCGGAGAAACAACAACCGGTGGCAGCATCGACATCAGCTTCAGCGACATTCTCGACAATCTCGATTTTGCATTGATGGGCGCGGTTGAGGCGCGGCGTGGCAGGTTCTCGATTTTTGCGGACGCCTTGTACCTGGATCTGAGTGATGACCAGGACGCCGCCGTGGGCCCAGGCATTCCAGCCAGCGCGGATGCCGACGTGCGCGGTACGGTATTTTCCGGCTCCGTGGGCTATGATCTTGTCGACAACGCCGACACGCGGGTCGCTGTTCTGGGCGGGTTTCGGGGCATGGATCTCGACACCAGTGCCAGTATCTCCATTGGCTTAGGATCACAGCGAATCTCAGGCGGGATCAACAACTGGGACGCAATGGTCGGCGTCCGTGGGACGACCCGGATCGCAGATCGGTGGGGTCTTTCTTACTACGCGGACATCGGGGCAGGCGAAAGTGATCTGACTGCGCAACTCAGTGCCGCCGTCAATTACCGGATCAACAATTGGGACTTGGTGTTTGGTTACCGGTATCTGACCTGGGATCTCGGTAACTCCCAGGTGCTGTCTGATCTGACTTTTCAGGGACCGTTCATTGGCGCAAGGTTCGGGTTTTGAGCCGACAAATGTCAGACCCCCTCGGCCGGCTCGGAGCAAAGAACATCAAGACGTAAGTCCGACAAAGCAATGGAGAGAGATATGAACCTGATTAGATCAATTGGCGCGACCCTCCTTCTTGTCCGTCATCGAATGATTTGGAACACGAGCGTTTGATTGGCTTAGGAGGATCAGGCTCGCCGCAGTTTCAATCTACGCCGCGTTCTGATGATGCAGCAAGC
>NZ_JBQFYZ010000035.1:0-2500 GCF_056541905.1 Ruegeria sp. AF5 | reverse complement strand
CTCGGAGATAGCTGGTTCTCTGCGAAATCTATTTAGGTAGAGCGTCATCCGAATACCCCGGGGGGTAGAGCACTGGATGGGTAATGGGGCCCCACAGGCTTACTGATCCTAACCAAACTCCGAATACCCGGGAGTACTAGATGGCAGACACACTGCGGATGCTAACGTCCGTAGTGGAGAGGGAAACAACCCTGACCTACAGCTAAGGCCCCCAATTCATGGCTAAGTGGGAAAGCAGGTGGGACGACCAAAACAACCAGGAGGTTGGCTTAGAAGCAGCCATCCTTTAAAGATAGCGTAACAGCTCACTGGTCTAAATAAGTTGTCCTGCGGCGAAGATGTAACGGGGCTCAAGCCATGAGCCGAAGCTTAGGATGCCGTAAGGCATGGTAGCAGAGCGTAGTGTGACATAGAACTCATCCGTATTTGCATCTGTGTTGTGTAACAGCAGCGAGGTGTAATGACGGATCGAGTTCTTTCGATGAAGCCGGCCTGTGAGGGATCCGGTGGAGAGATCACTAGTGAGAATGATGACATGAGTAGCGACAAAGAGTGTGAGAGACACTCTCGCCGAAAGTCCAAGGGTTCCTGCTTAAAGCTAATCTGAGCAGGGTAAGCCGGCCCCTAAGCCGAGGCCGAAAGGCGTAGGCGATGGGAACTAGGTTAATATTCCTAGGCCAGGAGGATGTGACGGATCACAGGTGTAGTTCAATCTTATCGGATTGATTGGGCTGCTGAGTGGTTCCTGGAAATAGCCCTCCATCAGACCGTACCCTAAACCGACACAGGTGGACTGGTAGAGCATACCAAGGCGCTTGAGAGAACGATGTTGAAGGAACTCGGCAAAATACCTCCGTAAGTTCGCGAGAAGGAGGCCCGGTTCCTAGGCAACTAGGGGCTGGGGGCACAAACCAGGGGGTGGCGACTGTTTATTAAAAACACAGGGCTCTGCGAAGTCGCAAGACGACGTATAGGGTCTGACGCCTGCCCGGTGCCTGAAGGTTAAAAGGAGAGGTGAGAGCCTTGAATTGAAGCCCAGGTAAACGGCGGCCGTAACTATAACGGTCCTAAGGTAGCGAAATTCCTTGTCGGGTAAGTTCCGACCTGCACGAATGGCGTAACGACTTCCCCGCTGTCTCCAACATCGACTCAGCGAAATTGAATTGCCTGTCAAGATGCAGGCTTCCCGCGGTTAGACGGAAAGACCCCGTGCACCTTTACTACAGCTTCGCACTGGCATCAGGATTGTGATGTGCAGGATAGGTGGTAGGCTTTGAAGCAGGAACGCAAGTACCTGTGGAGCCTCCCTTGAGATACCACCCTTCGCACTCTTGATGTCTAACCGCGGTCCGTTATCCGGATCCGGGACCCTGCGTGGCGGGTAGTTTGACTGGGGCGGTCGCCTCCTAAAGCGTAACGGAGGCGCGCGAAGGTTGGCTCAGAGCGGTCGGAAATCGCTCGTTGAGTGCAATGGCAGAAGCCAGCCTGACTGCAAGACTGACAAGTCGAGCAGAGTCGAAAGACGGCCATAGTGATCCGGTGGTCCCGAGTGGAAGGGCCATCGCTCAACGGATAAAAGGTACGCCGGGGATAACAGGCTGATACTGCCCAAGAGTCCATATCGACGGCAGTGTTTGGCACCTCGATGTCGGCTCATCTCATCCTGGGGCTGGAGCAGGTCCCAAGGGTACGGCTGTTCGCCGTTTAAAGAGGTACGTGAGCTGGGTTTAGAACGTCGTGAGACAGTTCGGTCCCTATCTGCCGTGGGTGTAGGAGACTTGAGAGGAGTTGCCCCTAGTACGAGAGGACCGGGGTGAACGATCCACTGGTGGACCAGTTGTCGTGCCAACGGCAGTGCTGGGTAGCTATGATCGGACAGGATAACCGCTGAAGGCATCTAAGCGGGAAGCCCCCCTCAAAACAAGGTCTCCCTGAGGGCCGTGGAAGACCACCACGTCAATAGGCCGGAGATGTAAGCGCAGTAATGCGTTCAGTTGACCGGTACTAATCGCCCGATAGGCTTGATTTGATCCAGTAATGGAAAGACAAATCAAAGACATACACACCCTGAGTTGGACAACGTTGATCTGATTAACACAACCGTGCAGGACCGCGCATCCGCTTCGCGAATACGCTGCCTCCTGCCCGTCGCTTTTTTGCTCCGCAAAAACAGCGACGTGGGGATTTTCCTCGGTTTGGTGGTCATAGCGCAAGTGAAACACCCGGTCCCATCCCGAACCCGGAAGTTAAGCACTGCCGCGCCAATGGTACTTGGGCTTAAGCCCCGGGAGAGTAGGTCACCGCCAAACCTAGTAAAATCCCCAAATCTCTCTAAAACGATGAAAACAAATCTGACTCTGACGCGGGATGGAGCAGCCCGGTAGCTCGTCAGGCTCATAACCTGAAGGTCGCAGGTTCAAATCCTGCTCCCGCAACCAATACTTCAAGTCAGATATCAAACACTTAGCGCCCCAAGGGGCGCTTTCTGCGTTCAGGGCCA
>NZ_JBQFYZ010000034.1:0-7685 GCF_056541905.1 Ruegeria sp. AF5 | reverse complement strand
CCAGCGGATACTGAACCGGCATCTCCCACCCGGCAAAATCAACCATCTTGCCGCCCAACTCAACGTGAAGCCCAAAAAGCGGCGTGCGTCTAATCTCGGTCATCTTGGATACCTTTTCGTATCTTTCGGTTTGGAACGCATTCCCGTCAGTCTGCCTCAAGTAGTCAATATTGCAACGATTCCGGTCAACTTGCGAACCGACGCGCCGCCTGTGGGGCAAGTCTGTATACGGGCGTATGCATCCATTGCGTTCCTATAGGAAACTTTTTTCCGTTAGGCAACATTTGTCATTTGGCCTCTGCAAGGGTTTGCCGGTCAAAGCTTTGAACGCGACGATAACACCAGGCAAGCCGACTGCAATGGCCTGAAAAAACGGTATTTTGCCTGCACCTTATCGCGCCTGTCCGACAAGTGACTGCACCGCGAGATCCAGCACCCTCAGCCCGGCGACAAGATCGCTTTCGGCGGTATCTTCGGCAAAATCGTGGCTGATACCGTTGATTGAGGGCACGAACAGCATCGCAACGGGCATCAGGCGCGACACGTTTGTGGCATCGTGCAACGCGCCCGACGGCATCCTGCGCCATTTGCCGGGGGCCACCTGTTCGGCCCCATGTTCCAGCGCCGCGCGCAGCGTTTGATCCATCGTGACGGGTTCCAACCCGAGCAAAGGGCCGTAGGTCAGCACCATGTCCTGTTCGCTGGCTATTTCCTGCGCTGTGGTACGGATGATCTCCTCCATCCGCGACAGCCGATCCGGATCGCCATCGCGCCACTGCATCGAGAACCGCGCCCGACCCGGCACGATGGACGACGCATTGGGGTGAAGATCGACCCGACCGATGGTCCAGACGGTTTGTGGTGTCACCACGTTGCGAAACCGTTCGTTGAGGCGCGTGTTGAACAGTGACAACGCCTGAAACGCATCGCGGCGTAAATGCATCGGCGTGGTGCCCGCGTGATTCTGCTGCCCTTCGAAAGTGACCGACATTTCCCGGATGCCGGCGATATCGGTAACGACGCCGATCTGCTCGTTCGCAGCGTCCAGAGAGGGGCCCTGTTCGATATGCATCTCGACAAAGCCACTGAACCGCGCGGGATCGACAAAACCCTGTGACAGGTTCGCCATGGAAGATCGGGCCTCGCCAAAGCTGACGCCGGCACCGTCGGTCAACGCATCGGCCTTGTCCAGCGGCAGACCGCCGGACCAGACCGCCGAGCCCGTGGTCACACCGAACCGGCCTTCTTCATCCTGAAAACTGACGACCGAGATCGGCCGGTCGCTGGACCGCGCGATCTCCAGCGCGGCAATCACGCCGAGCGCGCCGTCCAGCCAGCCGCCTTCGGGCTGGCTGTCGGAATGCGACCCCATGAGCAGAGAACGGCCAGGCGCCAGCCCGAACAGGTTGCCGACCGGGTCGAAATGCGGTGTCAGACCTGCGTCGGCCATACGGTCCGCCAGCCATTGGCGCGCCGCAATATCCGCTTTTGAATAGGCCGGGCGGATAACTCCTTTGCCCACACCCGAGGCACCGAATTCACGCAGCTTGTGCAGATCATCCAGAAAACGCGTGTGATCGACGGCCATGAATCCCTCCGGGCGCAGTTGGTCAGGGCGACCATAGCCAGAAACCGGACAGCTGCGAATGTTTTTCCGGCGAGATCAAGAAACCCCTCTGGTCCCGGCAAGGAACCTGCCCTAAGACTTCGGCGCAAGAGGGAGCGACATGTCACATATCACATTGGTGCGCCACGGGCAGGCAAACACGACAGCGCGCGACGAAGCAAGCTATGACAAGCTGAGCGATCTGGGCCATCAACAGGCCCGCTGGCTGGGCGCGCATCTGCGTGACACCCGCAGCCACTATACACGCGTCTATTGTGGCACCCTGACCCGCCACACCGAGACGGTCACCAGCATGGGATTGACCGATTCTGTCTGCGACGCACGGCTGAACGAGATCGAGTATTTCACCCTTGCACAGTTGTTCGAAGAACAGCACGGCGTCGAAATCCCGACCGATCGCGAGGGATTTGTCGAACACCTGCCCAAAACCTTCGCGGCCTGGGCCAGCGGAAAGATCGAGAACGCGCCGGAATCCTTCGACGCGTTTGAAGCCCGCGTCCGCGATGCATTGCACGAGATCGGGACCGAGGGCGGACCGGCCATCGTCGTGACCTCGGGCGGGTTGATCTCGATGGTGGTGCGGCAGGCGATGGGGTTGGACATCCCGTCGATGGCGCGGGTGGCCCTTGCCATCATGAACACGTCGATGCATCGTCTGCACCCGATTGGCGCACAGCTGAGCCCGGTCCTGTTCAATGCGGTGCCGCATCTGGAAGCACCCGACCGGCAGTTCGCGCAAACCCACCTCTAACCAGATCGGAGATCCCTGATGCAGCTTTATTATGCACCCCGAACCATCTCGGTCGCTGTTGCGATTGCTCTGGAAGAGGCCGGGCTGGACTATGAAGCAATCAAGCTGGACTTTGCCGATGGGGAACAGACAAAACCGGCCTACAAGCAGATCAATCCCAAGGGGCGCGTTCCGGCACTGGTGGTCGATGGCGGCATCCTGACCGAGACCGGCGCGTTGCTGGAATATATTGCGACCAAGGCACCCGAGGCCGAATTGGTGCCAGCTGATCCGGTCATGGCCGCCCGCATGCGCGAGGTGATGTTCTATCTGGCCTCGACCATGCATGTGAACCACGCCCACAAGCTGCGCGGGCATCGCTGGGCCGACAAGAAATCCAGCTGGAAAGACATGACGGACAAGGTGGCGCAAACGATGACCGCATCTTGCGACTATATCTCGTCAAACGGGTTGCGCGGGCCGTTTGTTCTGGGGGACGCGTTCTCTCTGGCCGATGCCTATCTTTATGTGGTTTGCAGCTGGCTGGAAGGCGACGGCGTCGATGTCTCGGCCTTTCCCAGGATCATCGCCTTCCGCGAGGCGATGGAGGCACGGCCTTCGGTGCAGGCGGTGCGCGCTGCCGGGATGCTCTGACAAAAGGAATTATGATGACACATCTCTGGGTCAGGGCGGAACAGCGCCCGAACGAAGAACGGGTTGGGCTGACACCGGAAGGGGCCGCGGTGCTGATCGCGGCCGGCATCCGCGTGACGGTTGAGGAAAGCCATGTCCGCGCCATTTCGATTGATGGCTACAAGGACGCCGGCTGCGCAATCGCGGCTGAGAATTCGTGGCCCGAAGCCCCGCTGGATGCGATCATCTTTGGCCTCAAGGAACTGCCCGAAGATGGCACCCCCCTGCCCCATCGCCACATCATGTTCGGCCACGCCTATAAGGGCCAGCATTCGGGTCGCGCGCTGCTGGAGCGGTTCAAGGCCGGGGGCGGTACGCTTTATGATCTGGAATACCTGGTGGGTGAGGATGGCCGCCGGGTTGCCGCCTTTGGCTATTGGGCTGGGTATGCAGGCGCTGCGGTAACGCTCAAGACATGGGCGGCGCAACAACGGGGCGAGGAATGCCCGCCGGTTGGGGTGTATGTAGGCAAAGACGCTCTGAACGCCGAATTGCTGGCCGAGTTGGACGCCACCGGAGCCCCACGCCCCCGCGCCATCGTCATCGGCGCTTTGGGCCGCGTGGGTACGGGGGCCGCAGACCTGTGCGACGCGATGGGCGTCGACGTCACCAAATGGGACATGGCGGAAACCGCCAGCGGCGGGCCGTTTCCCGAAATTCTGGACCACGACCTGTTCCTGAACTGCATTTTCGCGCGCCCCGGAACCCCGGTCTTTGTTCCGCGCGAGGCGTTGACTGCCCCGCGCAACCTGACCGCCATCGGCGATGTCGCCTGCGACCCGGACAGTGATTACAACCCGGTGCCGGTCTATGACCGTGCAACCACATGGGACGCGCCTGCTTTGCGCGTGGCAACCGATCCGGTGATGGACGTGATGGCCATCGATAACCTGCCGTCGATGCTGCCGGTCGAAAGTTCGGAAGATTATGCGGCACAGCTTCTGCCGTCGCTTCTGACCCTGACCGATCTGGACAACGGCGTCTGGGGTCGGGCAGAAGCGACTTACAAAACACATATCGAAGGGATCTGAGCGATGACGATTCACTGGTGTGGCACCGGCCTGTCGGCCATCCCCGGCCTGCGCCGTCTGATCGAAGGTGGCCACAAGGTCACCGTCTGGAACCGGACGATCGAAAAAGCCAAGGCCGAGGTTGGGGACCTGACCGACGATATTCGCGCCTTCGACATCGACGCACTGGGTGATGTGCTTGAGAAGGGCGACGTGATCGTGTCCATGCTGCCGGGCGACTGGCACGTACCACTGGCGGAACTGGCGATCTCGAAACAGGCCAATTTCGTGTCGTCGTCTTACATTGCGCCCGAAATGCGCGCACTGGACGACAAGGCGCGCGAAGCCGGTGTAGCACTGGTCAACGAAGTTGGTCTGGACCCGGGCATCGACCACCTGATGGCCCATGCACTGGTCGATGACTATCGCGCCTCGGACGCGTTCGATCCGCAAAACCACCTGAGTTTCATTTCCTATTGCGGTGGCATACCCAAAATCCCGAATCCGTTCCGCTATAAGTTCAGCTGGTCGCCGTTGGGTGTGCTCAAGGCGCTTCGGTCGCCATCGAAGTCGATCCGCGACTATGCCCCGCTGGACGTTGCCCGCCCGTGGGATGCGATCAGCAGCTATATCGCGCCACTGCCAACGCCGGAAAGTTTCGAAGTCTATCCCAACCGCGACTCGATCCCGTTCAAGGCGCAGTACCAGTTCGAGGATCACTGGCCCGTCAGGGAATTCGTCCGTGGCACCCTGCGCCTGAACGGTTGGGCGGATGCGTGGTCGGACGTGTTCCGTGAAATCGAAACCCTGTCGGGCCCGGAAGGGGATGCGCGTCTGAAAGAGATGTCCGACCAGTTCTGGGACGAAAACGCCTATGACGAGGGTGAGCCCGACCGCGTGGTGCTGTGTGTTGGACTGAAGGCCGAGAAAGACGGCGTCGAAGTCTGGCACAAGACCTATGTCATGGACGCCTGGGGCGACGAGCGCGGTACAGCAATGGCGCGCTTGGTATCGATCCCGGTTTCACTTGCCGTCGAGGCCGTTATGAACCGCGCCATCCCCGCAGGTGTTCACGCAGCCCCAAGCGACCCAAAACTGGTACAAGGCTGGATGGCCGAGATCGACCGACTGGCCCAGCACTTACAGATCGTGGATCATACGGCCTGATCGCACCCAAAAAGCCATTCCAGAGTTTCTGGAATGGCTTTTTTGAACAACATGATCGAGCAGGATCACAGGTTTTCAAACGGCGGGTGCGGAACAACCGATGTTGCCCTGCTCGCCACTTACCTGGGCCAGTTAACGGCGGGCAGGATTTGCCCGACGCAATCGCCAAAGCCGATCTGGAAGCCTTCGCCCTTGGCCGAACCGCGCAGGGTCAGGGTGTCTCCGTCTTCGATGAAAGTCCGGGTTTCGCCGGTATCGAGCGTGAAGGGCTCGCGACCAGCCCAGCTCATCTCCATCAGAGAACCGTATTCCGTCTTGGTTGGGCCTGAGATCGTGCCAGACCCCAGAAGGTCGCCCACATTCATCGCACAGCCGCCGATGGCGTGGTGGCAGAGCTGTTCGGCGGCCGAGTAATACATGCGGGAGTAGTTGGTTTCGCCAACGACGCTCGCCTTCTCGGCTCCATCAGGCTGCATCAGCACCTGAAGCTCAATGTCGTAAAGGCCGTCCTTTGAGCCGTCGAGGTAGGGCAGAAGCTTTTTCTCGCGTTCGGGCGTTGGCGCACGGAACGTTTCCAACGCGGCGGCGGTCACGATCCAGGGGCTGATCGAGGTGCCAAACGCCTTGCCCTGAAACGGTCCAAGCGGCTGGTATTCCCAGCCTTGGATGTCACGCGCGGACCAGTCGTTCAGCAGCACATAGCCGAAGATCATGTCGTCGGCTTCATCCACGGTGATCGGCTGGCCAAACTCGGACGGCTTGCCAACAATGGCGCCCATTTCCAGCTCGATATCCAAACGCATCGAGGGGCCAAAGCTGGGCATCTCGGCGTCGGGCGCTTTGCGCTGACCGTTCGGGCGGTGAATCGGCGTACCCGAGATCACAACCGAAGACGCGCGACCATTGTAACCGATCGGAATGTGCAGCCAGTTGGCCGGCAGTTCGGGCGAGCCGCGCAGGATCGCGCCCATGTTCGCGGCGTGCTGACGACCGGCAAAAAAATCGGTGTATTCGGACACAAGGAACGGCATGTGCAGCTCGGCATCGGCTTGGGCGACCAACAGAGGCTCAACAGTGTCACGTTCGGTCGAAGCCTCGCCCAGCAGCTGTTCCAGACGGGCGCGCAGGGCGGCCCATGCGTCCGATCCCTGCTCCATCAATTCATTCCAGAAGGGCACGTCGAAAACGGGTTCATCACCAATCTCGATCAGGCCAGCTTCTTCGGCTGCGTGCATATCAAGGATCATATCCCCGATGGCCACGCCGCAGCGCGGTGCGCTGTCTGAGGTCGAAAACACACCATAAGGCAGGTTGTTCAGGGGAAAGGGGGTCTCGGCAGAGTTCGCGCTGTCCACCCATGACTTTTTCAGTTGGCTCATGTGATCCTCACTCGGCATCCGGCTGTACCTCGGGTCGCGCATCGGCGAAGGCGGACAGGGCCAGACAGGTTTCTTCGATTTCGGTCAGACGCGCAAAGGGCGTCATGTCCACACCCCAGCGATGCCCGTTGTAAAGCTGCGATACAAGGCAGATATCCGCAAGCGATGGCATGTCGCCAAAGGAAAAGCGGGTGCCTTGGGGCAGCATAGCCTGAAACGCGGTCAGACCTTCGTTCATCCAGTGGACCATCCAGTCCACACTTTCCGCTTTGCTGTGCCCCATCCCGTCCAAATGTTGAACAACGCGCAGGTTGTTCACCGGATGGATGTCCAGCGCAATCACATGCGCCGCCGCCATCACCTTGGCCCGCGCAATCGGGTCGTCCGGCAGAAGCGCCGGGTCGGGATAGGCGCGGTCAAGATAATCAAGGATAGCCAGAGATTGGGTCAACTTGGTGCCATCCTCAATCTCTAACACAGGCACCCCCTTGCCGGGGTTCATCGCTTGATAGGCTGCGCTTCTTTGCTCGCCTTTCACCAGATTGACCGGGCAGCTTTCGAACGGCACACCCTTCAGATTTAATGCGATACGCACCCGATAGGATGTAGTCGATCTCCAATAGGTATATAACTTAAGACCCATCATTTCTTACCTGGCGTCCCGTCGAACTTCTTCTCAAGGCTGTCCCAGCAGTCGATGTAATTGTCCTGCAGCGGGGCTTCGTTCGCGGCGAAGGCTGTCAGGTGCTGCGGGAAGCGGGTCTCGAACATGAAGGACATGGTGTTGTCCAGCTTTTCAGGCCCAAGGTTCGAGTTCGAGGCACCCTCGAACGCGTCGCGGTCTGGCCCGTGCGGCAACATCATATTGTGCAGGCTGACGCCGCCGGGGATAAAGCCCTGCGGTTTGGCGTCATACTGGCCGTAAATGTTGCCCATTAGTTCGGACATGATGTTCTTGTGATACCACGGCGGACGGTGTCCGCCATCAGCACCCATGGAACAGACTAGGTTGATTGCGTAGCGGAGGATTTCAGGCTCATCGTAACCATCAGAGAGTGGAGATGAGAATGAAATCCGGG
>NZ_JBQFYZ010000033.1:0-8266 GCF_056541905.1 Ruegeria sp. AF5 | reverse complement strand
CCCGGATTTCATTCTCATCTCCACTCTCTGATGGTTACGATGAGCCTGAAATCCTCCGCTACGCAATCAACCTAGTCTGTTCCATGGGTGCTGATGGCGGACATACTTGCGAGCGACCTTTGAACGGGTGCTAAAATCAAAGGACCCGAGCCTTGAGGCCCTTGAGCAACTGAAGCACCTAGCTCGAACAATCGACCCAGACGGTGAACTCACGGAGTCGCTCGAAAAAGTTGGTTTGCAGAGGGGCTCCAACATTGAAACCTTTCATTTTATTGTCGGGCCACAGAACTGGCAGTTTCTGAGTAGCAATGAGGAGTTTGTGGAATCCGAGTTCTTGACCAAGGTCGATGATTTGGATGTTGACCTACTAGAAGGGTTTGATGAATTGCAGGTTCGGGCATCGCTCCAAATTATTAGAGACGTGCTAAGCGGTTCCGCGCAATACGACCATATTCATCCTCTCTTGCGGCGAATTGAATCGCTTAAAGGCGATCTCCGAAAGGTCATAAGTGTAACTGAGGACGCAAATCTACCACAGCAGACCGTCACGGTGATCTCACTCAGGGAGACAAAGCCAGAGATAAAGAAGATCCTGCCAATTTTAATCGCCAAACACTACTACGAAATTCACAAGGATATTCCGAGTTCTCCGCCGACATCGACGGCCCACCTAGTAATCGATGAAGCCCATAACATTCTGTCTACGCAATCTGCCCGAGAAGCCGAAAGCTGGAAGGACTACCGCCTTGAGCTCTTTGAGGAGATTATTAAGGAAGGACGGAAATTTGGTTTCTTTGTTACTCTTGCCAGTCAAAGACCGTCGGATATTTCTCCGACCATAGTCTCGCAGGTTCACAACTATTTCATTCACAGACTTGTAAATGACAGGGATTTAGCCTTGCTGGACAATACGATTTCGACGCTCGACGCAGTGTCCAGAAGCCAGATTCCGACGTTGCCAAAGGGGGCGTGCGTAATAACTGGCACGACATTTGATATCCCCATGCTGCTCCAAGTTGAGAAGCTGAGCAACGAAAGGGAACCTGACAGTAGGGATGTTGATTTGACAAACCTATGGGGATGAGGAACCCAAACCGCTTGCTTTTCGAACTTGCCTCTACCGAACCTCGAGATTAGTAAAATCGTCGGTGCGGGTATGGTGTGAGCGAGCCCCCTGATCCGGGCCGTAACGGATGTTGCCGCCAGTACATTGGCCAACTTCTGCGTTCGATGTTTCGTTTCTTCCTGCGCGTTCAGACAGTTATGAGTTGGCGGTCGACTTTCGCCACCTCACGTTTAAGTGGCTGAACGCGCCTCGGCGCAAGAGTGTACCACGAATGCCGCTTTGGGCTGTCTTTTGACTTTGCAAAGTCAGCTTTCTGTGCTGCGCCGGAATTCGTACAGGTCGCAGCATTCGGTAGGTTTAGAGTCGACTTGGCCATTCTCCGCGGCCTGCATGAATAGCTGGTCGCAGCCCAAAGCGGACCTTCATCACTAAGCTTTGCAATCTCTGAGATGCGGGACGAAGCTGACTTTTCAGGTCCGGCTATGCGTTCCTTTCCTAGCAATAAATTTCGTAGTCTCTATCATGCTGGTTTTGCCCCACTGTCGAAGGAAACAACATGTTGCGTTCAATGCTTATCCCCGCAGTTCTCTTTGCGCCTCATTGTCTGACTGCTGCAGAGAAAGTGTCGGCAACGAACTTCTATGTCGTCAACCAAGAGCAAATTTCCGCGGGCGAGGACGTGTTCTGGAAAGAGGACAACTATGGGACTTATACCGTTGACGAGGGACCAATCGATCCTGGTTTTGTCCGGTGCGTGGGCTCGGGTTTCGGCGGACCCAGCGGTGTCAGCGGCGGTGGCGTCTGTGTTTATGGTGAAGAAGAGGACACGTTCACCATGAGATGGGAGGTTGTTGCCTTCGGCGTCAACAACTGGCGGATTGTTTCCTCCACCGGCAAATATTCGGGGATGACTGGAAGTGGAACGACCAAAACACGTGTGGCGTCAAAACTCCTGGCGCTACCGCACCGTATTTCTGACTGGGAAGGCGAGGTTGCCTTGCCCGCTAGGGATTGAAACTCGAACTGAAATGGTCGGGGATGATGCTGATTTGAAAGGTTGGCAAAGCCCGCATTGGGCTTGTTGTCGCCTTTCGTTACTTTTCACATTAATGACCGGTGGCAGCCCGAAGCGGACATTCTCGAAAGTTGGCACACTACTGCCGAACTTGATAGATTCGAAAAAAGGTTGCTATTGGGAAATGCGCATGACACGCCGACTTGCCGCCATACTTGCCGCCGATATGGTCGGCTACTCACGGCTTATGGCGGCTAACGAGGCGGGAACACTTGCTCGTCTCAAAGACCTACGACGGGACATCATCAATCCAAGTATCGAAAGTGCCGGAGGTGAGATTATCAAGCTTACTGGTGATGGCCTGTTTGCACTTTTTAGCTCGGTCGTTTCTGCCGTTGAGGCCGCAGCGACGCTCCAGAAGGCGCTGCACGCCGCCGAAGCCGAGAGCCCCACCGAAAGCCGGATCAGCTTCCGAATAGGGTTGCACATTGGAGACGTAATCTTGGACGAGGGCGACATTTATGGCGAGGGTGTTAATCTTGCCGCAAGACTCGAAGGCATCGCTGACCCAGGCGGTGTCATACTGTCTGACGACGCATGCCGGCAGGTTCGAGGCAAAATCGAACACGACATCATAGACCTTGGCGAAGTAGCGCTCAAAAACATCTCCGAGCCAGTTCGCGCCTACAAATTGGCGATGGAGGGCAAATCAGATTCCACGCAAAACCAATCTCAACCCACTGACAAACCCTCCATCGCTGTCTTGCCCTTCCAGAACATGTCCAATGATCCAGAACAGGAATACTTCTGTGACGGCGTTTCCGAAGACATCATCACAGAGCTCTCGCGCTTTCCCGAGCTTTTCGTCATCGCCCGCAACTCCTCATTTTCGTTCAGGGGTCGCCCCGTCACCCATATAGATATCGCTCGAGAACTCGGTGTTCGCTACATGCTAGAGGGTAGCCTCCGTCGAGCCCAAAACCGCGTACGCATTACTGCCCAACTCATCGACTGCACAAATGGAGCCCATGTTTGGGCCGAGCGCTACGACCGCACGCTAGACGACATCTTCGCGTTACAGGATGAGATTACACGCAGCGTGGTCGGCGCCATCGCCCCCCAGATATCCATTGCCGAAATAGATCGCGCGTCTGTGGCTCGAGATATCGACTTCAACTCCTACGACCTCTCGCTACGTGCAATGGCGATCTTCTACGCGGGAGGCTTCTACTCTCAGGATAAGTTCGATGAGGTCATATCGGTCTCTGATCGCGCCATTGATCTCGACCCGCGCAACGTCCAGGCCCATTGGATCAAAGCGTTTGCCTACCTGATGCGTTATCTATACCAGTTCGATGAGGACCCCACCGAAAACCTGGGCCTAGCTGATAAAAGCGTTGAACCTCTGTTTCGTGGTGGTCAACTCGACCCGCGCGCCTTATGCGTTCGCGGTATGGTTCGTCATTTCCGTGGAGATTTTGACGGGGCCAACGCCGACTTCAGTTTGGGCTTCACACTGAACCCGAACTTTGCCCGGAACATCTTCTTCATGGCCTGGCATGAATCTTTGGTCGGCCGAACCACACAGGCGCGCGAACATGCCCACCTTGCCCTCCAGCTTTCCCCACGCGACACTGACCTCTGGGTAGGAGACGCCTATCTGGCGCTCGCCCAAGCTGCCTTCGCCGACGCTGATTTTGAAGACGCAATGCGTTGGGGTGAGCACGCCATTCAGATGACGCCGCGTGCGCCGATCCGCCGGGCTCTTATGATCGCCAGTGCCGCCCACCTCGGGCGCGCCGAAGCAGGCCTGCCACATGAGCAGGCGCTGGCGGATTTCGCCCCAGCGTTCCTAGACAGCATTGTCTCCGGAGCTTTGATCCTCTTCCGTCTACCCGAACACAATGCGCTTTTGGTCGAAGGCTTGAAGAAAGCTGGTGTTAAGCCGTAGAGTTGGTCAGGATGCCAAAGCTCGAAACTATCGCAGACAAATCGTGCCAAGGGCCAATCCAATTTTAGCGCAATGTCCTCGAAAGGTTCTAAGCAATCGCTCATTGCTTCAATCGGCGACGACTGTTTCCAGCCCAAACCGGACATTCAACCCAGGACTTTGCAATTCCGGCTTGGCGGGCTTTTTGGTCGAAGAAATTTCTTGCACCAAGGTGCTGAGCCCAAAAAGTTAACAAATCAGACCGTTCCTCTAAGCCGATGTTTTTCCTATGGTTGGTAAGAAGTACCAAGTCGGGAGGTCTTAATGAACAAGCTTATCTCAGTAACGGGTGCCGTCTGCTTTGCTTTCACTGGAGCTTGGGCCGACGAACATACCCCGCCCAACATTCTTGTCATCATGGCAGATGACGTAGGTTGGGCGAGCGTCGGCGTTTACCACGGAGGTGTCAAAAGCATCGAGACGCCGAACTTGGATCGCCTCTCCTCTGAGGGTGCTCGTCTCACAGATTATTATGCCGAGCCAAGTTGTACTGCCGGTCGATCAGCTTTCATGACCGGACAATTGCCAATACGGACTGGTATGCACACGGTTGGACTGCCCGGAGATCCGGTAGGTTTAAACCCAGATGACCCAACGCTTCCGATGTTCCTGAAAAAGTTGGGGTATACGACGGGGCAGTTCGGAAAAAACCATCTAGGCGACCTCAATGAGTTCCTACCGACTGCAAAAGGTTTCGACGAGTATTGGGGTTGGCTCTATCACTTGAATGCTATGGAATATACGTCTGATCCGGATTGGCCAGACGACCCAGAATTCAACGCGCAATTTGCGCCTCGCAACATCATTCATTCATTTGCAACAGAGGAGGTAGACGAAACAGTCGACCCGCGATTTGGAAAAGTCGGGAAGCAGCGCATTATTGATGACGGGCCTGCGCCTCCTGAGCGCCAAAAGACTTTGGATGACGAAGTGACATCTCACACGAAGGACTTCATTTCTCGTGCAGTAGAGTCGGACACTCCGTTTTTTGTCTGGATGGCTCCAGCCCGTGCACACGTCTGGACCCACCTCAGCCCCGAATACGAAGCTATGTTGGGCAATGGGCGCGGACTTCAGGATGTTGTCATGAAGGAGTTGGACAACAACGTTGGTAACGTTCTCAGCCACCTTGAGGATCTGGGAGTCGCCGATAATACCATAGTGATGTTCACCGCAGACAATGGCCCGGAAACACTGACGTGGCCTGATGGTGGTACGACACCGTTTCATGGGGAAAAGGGTACTACTTGGGAAGGTGGCTTTAGAGTTCCTGCGATTATTCGCTGGCCGGGCAAAATTCCAGAAGGTCAAGTCTTGAATGGCATCTTCAGCGGAATGGACTGGATGCCAACATTTGTAGCTGCGGCTGGAGGTCCGACAGATCTAAGAGAAAAGCTCCTAGAGGGATATGAAGGCTATAAAGTGCATCTCGATGGCTACAATCAACTATCTTACCTGACGGGTGAGGATGAAGAGAGCAATCGCCGCGAGCTGATTTACTATCAGGGTACAGACCTCCAAGCAGTACGCTACAACGATTGGAAAGCGCACTTTGTCGTTCAAAACCACGGCTGGTCAGGCCCGAAGGAAGAATTGGTCGCCCCCTTGCTTTTCAACCTCCGCCGAGATCCCTACGAAAAAGCTGCGGAGGAAAGCGGTATGTACGTCCGCTGGATGGGTGAGAAAATGTGGGCATTCGGCCCAGCCGCCCGGTTAGTGCAGGCACATCTCGCTACTTTCGAGGAGTTCCCTCCGCGCGGGAAGCCGGTCGCCAATCAAGACCATGTTGAAGAACAAACATCAACCGAAGGCGGCATCTCTCAGTAGAGGAAGCGAGGCAACCAATACGCCTTTCCCACCGCAGCGTGGGCATCCGGCTCGGATCATCGGATGCCCAAAATAACCGACTAGGAATTTCGCAAAAAGCGAAACCTCTACGAGAAGGAGTCCTCCATGAGTGCTAGATTAGTCCTTCTGCTTGCTGCCGTCGGCCTCGTGCCAATTGCGTTGTCATACGGTCTGATGCCCGGCCGTTCGATCCCAGTTTTGCTGGGATTTCCAGTGGAAGGGACGAACCTGACGCATGTTTTCCGAGCGATTATGGGTCTTTACATGGCAAACGCTCTGTTTTGGTTGGCGGCTGCTTCGAAACCAGAGTTACAACGCCCCGCGCTGTGGGTTCTATTTTTGTTTATGTCAGGACTGGCCGTTGGGCGCATACTAAGCATCCTTATCGATGGAGTTCCGAACGGGGTACTTCTCTTTTATCTTGCAGCCGAGATAGCTTTTGCAGCTCTGGCGGCGGTTTCTCTGAAAAAAGTACGAGGAAACAGGAAGTGGTAAAATGGTGAGGTCTGGCTTTGTTTTCTCGATGATTGCAACTCTATCAGTTTCGACATCCGCTTTTGCACAATCTTCATCTGCCCAGACTGCGGTGGACGAAAACTTCTTAGGGATTGAGACTGCCGTTGCCGAAGCGGGAGCTACTCCAATCGCATCGATAGATCACGCGCGCCTGGCCAAAGCCGAAGGCGTAGAAATGCCAGCATCTCGCGTACTCATTTTCTCTGTTCCAGAGATAAACACGCCCATTCTGAAAGGGAACGTGCGAGCAGGACTGGACCTTCCTTTTCGCGTACTTTCCTTCGCTCAGGATGGTGGCCCACAGATCTCTTACACAGACTCGCAATTTCTCAAAGTCCGGCATGGACTCACGGACGCTTCTTCGTCGCGTGCGTTTCAGAGCAAGATGCTCGAAGTTCTAAACGACTTGGAAGCAACACCAGCGCCGACCAACGGGTTGTTTGCCGACTACGGGATCATCGAGCTGCGATCTCAGCTCAGCGTACCAGAGGCAGTCGAACGTCTCAGGACAGCCGTGATGGGGCAGGACGATACTGTCTGGTTTGGAGAAATCGATTTTGCGACCGAAGCTTCCCAACTGGGGGTGGCGCTACCGGATACGGTTCTCTTGCTGTTCGGCGGACCAGCACCCGGTGGCGTGGCAATGGCGGGCTTTCCAGCAATTGGTTTGGATGCCTTTTGCCAAAAACTACTGGTTTATGCGAATGAAGAGGGCGGCTCCGTAGTCATTTTCAATGACATCGCTGCCTTGGCGGAGTTGCACTACGGTTCTTCAGCCGAACCTCATCACGGATTGAACAAACGGCTGACCGAGACATTTCGCAAGGCAATTGAGTAGCCGCTGTTAGGAAAACGCAATAAACCTTTGCCGATTGGCCATCTTTTCGTCGTCCGCTTTGGGTTGATTTCAGCGGTTCTCAACGCAACAGGCCTACCACGCTTTGGGCCGTTCGTTAGACTTTGCAAAGGCCGCTTTCTGCGCATTGCTGTAATTGGAGCTTCGCGCGGCATCAGTCAATTTGAACTCGGTAACGACCGTCGCTGACTTCCGTATATGTGGTTACAGGAAGCCTTAGGCGGGCCATGCCAACAGTGCTTACAATTCTGCGATGCGGGCAACCTATTTGGCACTCGTTTAGCGAGAAGGTTCCCGGTACTACGCGGTGAAACTCGAAGTGCAGCACACTCCGTCTTGACATAGTGACACGAACTGGTTCAGCTTCAGGTCATGACGAACTCACGCATCCACTGCCATCGAATATCGGCCTGAGGTCGATAGCCCACGCGAAATCCGTGGGAGGCAGCATTGGTATGCGGGCGAGGCTTATATCCTTGTAATTGCTCCAGATTAGAGTGCACGAGTCGGTTCGATTCCGACGCCTCCTACCATCCTCAGGAGGTGTCCGTCATGTCGGACGACATTACGAACGCAATTGATTTCAACCACATCAAGCAATCGGTCGAGGAGGGCCTCGGCCGCACACCCGAAGGCTGGTCCGGCTTGGTCACGGCGCTCTTCACACATGTCAAAGAATACTGCGATCTTAAAGATGCCACCTACCCCTTTGTCGTCCAGATAAAAGAAAAACTCGGCGAGCTCCGCATCTACCACAGGTGTGATGATCGACACATCCAGTCGATGATCACCGCCACAATTGCACGAGCAAACCGTACCTGTGAGCGATGCGGTAATTCTGCCGACACCCAGCTGTTGGACGGCTGGTACACGTGTCCGCCATCAGCACCCATGGAACAGACTAGGTTGATTGCGTAGCGGAGGATTTCAGGCTCATCGTAACCATCAGAGAGTGGAGATGAGAATGAAATCCGG
>NZ_JBQFYZ010000032.1:0-11578 GCF_056541905.1 Ruegeria sp. AF5 | reverse complement strand
CGGATTTCATTCTCATCTCCACTCTCTGATGGTTACGATGAGCCTGAAATCCTCCGCTACGCAATCAACCTAGTCTGTTCCATGGGTGCTGATGGCGGACAGCTTCCAGAAACACGAAAACCCACGCGTATGCGTGGGCCTCGGAAAGAGGGCAATACAAGCTTGCGCCTCATGATTCATGTGGAGTGCAGCAGATCAAAAGTCAAGCTTAGGGACAACTAGAGCATCCGCCGGAAAACCTGAATCGTTGGGATTCCCTTTTGAGCTTCCCCAACTGATCTGGCGTACCGGCGCTTTTTTGAACCTCGACTTCCAAGTACTGGTACTTTTGAGCGCAATACACATGAGCGCTGCAGGCTTGTGCGAGCGTTTCTATGGCCAAGGCCTTCTCGTCCCATCCTTCAAACTGAGGCCGTCGTTTCTCGTGCATCTGATTTTCCTAACTCTCAGCCCACTAGGTTTCCGGCATTGCAGCTCTTTGTGATTGCTCAATCAGGTTGTCGATCTCTTGGCGCAGCTCTTTGGTGCGCTCAGCATACCCTTTTGACCAAACAGTAAGACCAAAAATACAGATATACTCAGAACCAAAATGTAAATCTGCAACCCGACAACCGAGAAGGCATTATCGCCAAGGCCAATTGCGTCGAGAAGCTCATACTAGACAAATAGCCCCGGCAAAGCGCCAAGCAAGCTGAACCAGAAGGTATCGAACAAACGCGCCTGGACCGTAGTTTTGACCGTCAGTTCCCGTTCTTCGTGAATAACTCCGGTCGTTAGATTGACAAAAACAACCGACTTGCCGCTGGCTTTGCGAACAACCACGACCACGTCATGACCCGGCTGTGCAGCTTCAAACAGGTTTCCCTGATACCGTTGCTCGGTTCCTCATGCGTCTCTCACCCAGAGCTCGGGCGTTTTGTTGATGTTACCGTAACCCGTCGCGCGGTTCACTCGGACTGAATCCAGCGTTTCACTGGGGCTTCCCGCTGTGTCTGAAGCATTAAGCCCAGCAGAACAACTTGGGTGCCTGCTATTGCATGAACCGGAATTTCCTAATCTGTTTCAAAGGTTCTTAAGGTTCACCTCCGGTGATTGGCGCCAAGGCCGGGCCATCAGGATGCAGCCGTGCTGCGACGGATTTATGCGTGGCATCACCCGATCTGTTCATCGTCGTCTGCTTGTTTTGTCACGGGATAATCAATCGGGAACACTTCGAGTTTCACATGTTCGTCGTGATGCGTGTTGATCACGAAGAACCGCTTGTCCATGTATTTCTTTTTGGAATCGCACATGGCCTGGATGATCAGATCCACATTCTCCGGATCATCATCGGACATGCCGAAGCGATGTTCCGGTTCCGGGCCATATTCCGCGATAGCCAGATCAACAATGTTGCGAATGGCTACGCGTTTCAATAGGGATGTCTTGTCCTCTGCGTCTTCGATGCGCTTGCGCTCCGCGACGCTGACGCTGTCGCTGTCGAGCAACTCCTGCTCCATGTCCGGGTTGCTGACTGCATAGATCTTAAGGTAGTTGGGTTCCTTCGGGAGATGGCCCTTCTTCACCAGGACGCGCACCCCCGCTTTGATGGTCTCCCGGCTGTGACCGCGTGCGGTCACGATGGCTACGGGGCGCTGCTTCTCGCAGGCATATTTCAGCAACGACCAGGCTGGCGCCTGCCATTCTTCCTCCGGCAGTTTCAGGGCTTCTTCAATGTCCCTTACAAAATACTCTTTTACGCCCTTCTTCACTTCTTCCGGCGGCATGTCGCGGAAATGGCTGTAAGTCCGATCATAGGTCTCGAAGTTTGCCCACCGGCCTGAATTACCCAGCTGACCCCGAATGCCCGCGAACTCAGTTGTGCTGACGGATCGTTCTTTACCCGTGACTTTGTTCCTCAGGAAGATGGGTGTCTCCAGATACATGGAGTTGTCATCAAAATCGAAGAAGTAAAAACTGATGCTTTCGTCGTCTCTACGCATTACGGAGCCTTTCCTTGACGGTTCAAATGCTTTTGAGTGGAATTTTTTTGACCTCGATACCCAGCGATAGGCTCTTCGACAGCCATTGCGCCGCGGCGGCGTGATCGATCTTCGTGTCTGTTTTTTGTGCCACGCATATTTCGGTGAAATCCTCATGCCGGATCCCGGCGAGAACCGCGGAAACGATGGCGGACTGCAAGGGGGAACAGCTCGGATTGAATGCGGCATTTTCCAGGTAAGGGGCAGCAAATATCCGACCGCCCCGGGTGGTAATCGCCGCCGCACCGAACGCGCCCGTGTAAGGCGCATAGGAGGCGTTTGAAGAAGCCAAGGCCTCTTCCGCCCCGGAACCCTGCGCCAAAGATTGATCGGCAAACTGCAGACGGTGATCCTGCCGGCTCAGTAATCCCGCTTCAATCCCAAGGTCGTTGGGTCCGAACGCGGCCGGTAGATAGTGAGGCAGCGGTGTCGGTTCAGAGCCTTCAAGGATGATTGAAAGTTCATCGGCGCCGACGAGTTCGTACAGGAATTGCCTGCAATAACCGCAAGGTGCGGCCGATACGGCAAGACTCCTGATACCAGTTTCTCTGTTGCAGGCCGCGTTGATCACTGCCGCCTGTTCCGCATGCACGGTCTGATTCACCGGACAATCGGCGAATTCAAAATTAGCACCAAAGTAGAGCGTGCCCGACGTGCCCTCGGCAATGGCGCCGACTTGAAACATCGAGAGCGCCGGATGGGCCTTCCTCTTGGCCAGCGGAATA
Source organism: Ruegeria sp. AF5 (assembly GCF_056541905.1). Taxonomy (NCBI): domain Bacteria; kingdom Pseudomonadati; phylum Pseudomonadota; class Alphaproteobacteria; order Rhodobacterales; family Roseobacteraceae; genus Ruegeria; species Ruegeria sp. AF5. Next base: position 8,832 of record NZ_JBQFYZ010000032.1, on the reverse strand, counting down.
AGTGCCAGCATCAACTGGTCGAGCGTTCCATACGCCTTCTCCCGCAAGGCATCAACATCGGCGGAGGGTATGAGACCGCCACCGGACCGGTCGGCAATGTCGGCTGCTTGTTCCAGGATGTCCAAAGCCCTCTCCCTAGCTTCCGAGTGCGCTCAACGCGTCGAACATTCCTGAACCGAAGAAATCCGTTTCGTCCTTCAGGCCCGGGGGGCAGAAATAGTACCCGCCATCCACCGTCGACAGGATCCCTTGAGCGTAGAGAGCATCGATACCGGTGCCTTCGACGGGAAAATCCGGGTTCATTTGCCACATGTTTGTGACATGTTCGAACTGCTGTTGAATGCTCTTCATGAAGGCAATGAATTGCAGCCCGTTTTTCGAGTTCCCCTTTTCGTCTAGACCGTCGAAAAACGGATATGGACGGCGTAGAAAACGACGTTCCAAATCGTTCCTGCCGAAAAGATCGGCCGCTGAGCGGCGGGGTTGCACCTTGCGGATATGCGAATTCAGGGCTCCGTCGGCATCATCTTTCGGATCCGGATAGACCGGCGTCATCTCGTCCGCACCGGTCCTTTTCCGGGAAAGCGGCAAACCGGTTTCTTTGTCCCGCCCGATCATGGCTTCCTGCATCTTCTTTTTCAGGGTTTCCCAACGGGGCATGTCTTCACGGATTTTGCGATAAACCATGTAGGACCCCCCGGTGCACCAGGGAGGTTCGTTGTCGGTTTCCGACACGTAGACCAGCCGGTTGAGATCGTCCGGTCCCATGTGAATGTTGTCAATTCCGTCGTCGAACCTGAGAAACTCCCGTTTATCCTTGCGCGTGAAGCCCTCTTCGACATCGTAAAATTTCAGGACGTTCCGCTGCGGCCTGCCGGTCAGGAATTTCTCCGTGAAACGCTTATTGAAATATTCAGCGTAATACCGAAGCACGGCAACGTTAACGTAAGGGTGATCGGTCGCGATCAGCAGGATGAGATCCGCTGCCTGATCGGCGGGTTTGAAGTCCTCTGCGTCACCGGGGAAGGACGGCATCTGTTTCAGGAACTTCGGTTGCCGGGCACCAAGTCCGAACCGATCAAAACCGGTCTTGTCGGTAAACAGGGAAGCACCAAATCCCACGGTGACCGTTACCCTATAGGATTCTGGAACACGTTCGAAAATCTTGATGTGTTTTTGTGACGGCGACCTGATCATCTGGTCCGCCGCAAACTCGGTCAACAGTTTCAGGATATCGATCAGTTCATCACGGTTCTCGCTCAAAACATCCGCACGGACTAGTGTCATGAACTTTTGGCCTGCAACCCGTCCGGCATATTCGGAGTCGTATCTTTCCTTGAGGTCATTGACCGATATGGATTCGTCTATCTTGTTGATCCGGCCTTCCTGCTGTTCCTGCTCTAGGTGGTTCTTGAGGGCCTGAAAGTGTTCGTCTCCCGGACGCTTGACGGGCCACTGAGGGTCGGTAATCCCGTTTTGATGGGCCGATCCGAATACCTTGTTCGGGAGCGGCAGCTTGATTGGCTCTATGAATCCTCTTGCCATGTTGATCGCCTCCCTATTTGTCTCATGCTGTGTAGATGTTGCGCCGGATGTGCTGTTTCTTGTGGTCTGGGAACAGAACACTGAAATACTCCGACCATCCGCCCATTCGGACCCGCAAGAGGTTGTAGTCGGAAGGTTTGCTCTCGGCCGCGCGAAGGGTGGCCGGGCTTGCGACGGTTACGGTCATCACGTTACCGCCCTTGCCCGCTGCAAAATCCGTCAGGACGGCCACGAGTTCCTCTCTCGGAAAGTCTTCCGGGATGTTGAAGTCGGCGGGCGCTCCGTCGGAGAACCTGTCAAATGCTGGATTGTTCCATGAACCGAGAGCTGAACGAAGCCGCGCCCGGCGCGGTTTCACTTTGAGGGTCTTGTCGCTGTTGGTCCATCCGGCACCCGGATCCTCAGGATCAATATCAAGGCTTTGCGGCATGGGCGCCGCCGCGAGGTCGGAGGCCAAAGGTTCCCGCTTGCCGCGCCCATCCGGCGTTGCCCCGCCAAAGCCCCCTCCGAAAACATATTGTTCAAAGGTTCCCACACCCGGCGTGATGACCATGTTGAACGGCTTGGCGCCGAAATCGCTCTCAAGCCGTTTCAAGGCTTCAGCATGGATCGGATGCGCCAGCGCCTCGTCAATGGCCTTGCAGAAACTCTCGGCCAGTCTCCAGGCATACCGGTCTACGTTTTCGTCGCCAAAACCGAACCGGGGTTGATCCAGACAGACCTGGCGGATCTCGTTGGCACGCTTCTTTGTCATCTTTCGCCCGACGACATGCTTTTCGGCACCCCAGTTGCTCCTCAGGCAGGCGACCAATTCCTGGAGGGAGAAGCGCTGTTCATTGAAGACCAGCTTGTCGATGACATGGAGCGAGTCGGCGACAGTGCTTATGCCCGTCATGAGGGGGGCGAACATGTGGTATCTGGCACCGCCGTCGTAGAAGTCGCGCCCGCTTTCAACGCAGCCGCCGATGAGGGCGGAAAGGACAGGTGAAGGGCAAATCGCACCTTTCGAGCCATAGGCGGCAAACAGGCCACCAAATGCTCTGTTCACATTGAGCCAAATGTGCTCTTCTAGGATTCCATAGAAAGTCTCAAAATCCTTGATTCCGGCCGCCTCCATGGTGCGGAAACTGCTTTTGCTTCCTCGTAAACTGCTTGGACCCGAGCCGCCGAAACCAGCGCCGCTGTTGAGCGCCTTTTCAAGCACATCCAGACCCGGGACGTAGATGAAGGTGAATTCGGTCTCGCCGGGGAAAAGTGCTTCGTAACACCCATCGCAGGCGTAATTGCGAGCGCTTTTCAATTCGACTGACTCACCAGAGTTCATCAATGCGGGTATCATCTTGTCGTCATTCATCAAGATCGGATGCGCGCCACCACTGAGCAAGGCCTCCGACGCCAGCTCAAGAACGTCCTTGGGGGACTTCGAATGGACCCGCAAATCGAGCGTGGGGCAGTTGAAGGGCAGTTTTCGCGCGGCATGAAGGCACATGCGTGTCACGTCATTGCAGGCGTCTAGGGTTTCCTCCTCGCCGGTAGCCAAAACGCCACCAAGAGTTATCTGCTGCATCCACTGGTTGGTCAAAGCTCCTTGGTCGAAATTGCTCGGCCCGCCGGCGCCCAGCAGCGCGCCGTCGGATGAAGTGAAGTGATCCGCGATGAGTTTGTTGTCGAGGAGTACGTTTTCGTCCAGCTTGACCCAAAGACAGTCTATGATTTCCTGTGCCTTCGCCTGGTCGAGGACGCCGGTCTCCATATCTTTCATGTAGAAGGGGTGAAGGATCTGGTCGAGGCGACCCAGCGAGGTCAGCTCACCGGTCCAGTGCAACGCGCAATTCAAAATGTAGATGCATTGCACCGCATCGGTGAAACTCTCGCAGGGCTCAGCCGGAATTCGGGCCAGACGTTCGGCGGCAGCTTTCATTCCGGCGATACGGGCTTCTATGACCGTCTTGTCCGGGTGATCGGGTTGGCCTGTCAACAGGCTTTCGTTTGTTCGCGAAAGCTCGGCCGCGCGTTTACCGTAGCCCTCGGCAAATGAGAGAACACCCTCAAGTGCCACGATTACGCTGGAATAGAAATTGCTGCTGTCATCATCACCCTTTGCTTTTTTCAAACCGTTTTTACAATCGTCCATGATCGCATTCAGCCCCCGTTCGACGACGCTCTGATAGTCCGGACAGACATGTCCGAAATTCGACCAAGGATTGATAAAATCCATTTCGGACTGAAGCCGTTCGTCCCAGCCTTCGCGCTCGTCTGTCAGGTAGTCCATGACTTCCTTGCCCTGCCCCACCGAGTATGGAGGCATGGTGCCGACGATCAATTCATCCGGATTTACGCGAAACAGGTTCCTGTCTCTGGCCCAGTCACCGACCAGCAGTTCAAGCGTCTTCTTTAGTGCATGTCCGCGCCTCACCTGAAGCGAGAGGGACATCGTTCCGGCCTCGCTTTCACCAAGGTGATCACGAAGATGTCCCAAACTGCCGAATTCAGGAAAAGGACTCTGGGCCAACCAGAACTCGAACATTTCCAATATCAGCCTGCAGACGCGCGGACTGGGCTTGTCACGATGACTGTTCGGAAGATTTTGGAGATGTTGCCAATAGCCAAGAATAGAGTAATGCATGCGCGCTCCCCGACCTTACTAGGTGTCCATCGCAATCCGCTGGAGATAGTCGTCGGTGAAGTCGATCTCGAGTTCGACCCATAACGGCATGTGGTCCGACATTTGCCAGGTCCGCCATTGCCGAAAATACTCGTCCCTTGACAGGACCCGGTCTTTTTGCGGCCACCTCAGGGTGTTGTCCCAGCTCGTCATGGGCCGACCGGTCGCTTTCGCAATCTCGTAGTATTCCGTTCCGCGATCGCCTTGAAAAACAGACTCGAAAAAATCGAACGCTCCGGAGCTCGGTTCTGTTTGACCGAGGCGCAATTCGCCTTTCTTCACCTTGAAGGCAATCTGATCATATGCCCTTGTTTTAACTACATTACTGAGATGATCCACCGGAACGCTCCAACCATGCCGGTCGAGTGGCTCGAAGGTGGGATCATCCTGACTGAGGATATTGAAGTCCCCGAGCAGAATGATGTTTTCACCGGTCCGCTTGGTACGTTTCGAGAGGAAGCCGGCGATTTCGTCGATCTCGGCTATCCGGGGATCGAGATCCTTGTAGTCGCCGTAAAGAATATGCACCGTACACAGGGAAAACTTGAACCAGCCGGACTGGAACGCCGCATAGTAGGGCGGGCGCACGAACTGTCTCTCCTGTTCCGTGACGATCTGTCCGGCTATGTTCTTGAAGCGCACCTTTCGCGTATCGAAGACGAAGGTCATGCGCTCCTGGTTGCCCTGGTTCCCGGGGCTGATGTCGGTGGTCATGTAATCCCAGGACGGACCTAGAATTCGCATAACCCGCTCAAGCGCCTCGAGCGTATTGATCTCCTGAATTGCCACAAGGTCGAAGCCGGATATGACCTCCGCGATGTAGTAGTAGGACTCTTCGAGACGCGGTCCGGGTTGGTTCAGGCCGTTGTCGGCCCGTTTGTCTTCATTGCCGAAATCCCGGATGTTCCAGGTTGCCAAGAGCAACGTATTCTTCAGGCTGCGACCGGGAAGTTGTTTCTGTTTTTGGCTTCGTAATGCGCGGATCCCATCGATGGTACGGAGGCGATCAGCTTCGGGCAATTGCTTGAGCGGATAATAGAATGGCATGATCATTTATCCCGTGGTTTAGGCGCCCTATTGGCCTTGGTTAAAGAAGTTTCTTTTCAAAAAAACGTATCATTGCGGCGTATTGGCTCGACGGTTCCGACATCGTAGCGACGAGCTGTTCGATGCCAGGTTTTGACGGCGAGCCATCCGGCAGGTCCTGCAATGCCGTTCGGAAGTTCTTATAAAACTCGTATTGTTCGTACCGTCGGCGCATGAGCTCCGGCCGGTTGATCCCGTAGATCCGTTCGCAGGCGTCGAGGACAGCCTCAGACCCTTCCATCTCCGGATTTGCCACCGCCTCGATCGAACGCGTCCCATCGATGATGTCCCAAGCAATACAGGTTTCCGGATCATCGACATAAGGGTTAGGAATCAGGGGTTTTTCAGCCCGGTGGAGGTCTTCAAAGCGTTCAACGGCCGGTAAATCGAGCGGGTCGGGTATAGCGTCTTTGGCCAGGTCCTTCAGACCATCATCCGTGGTGTTTGCGGCAACAGCAGGTGGCGGCAAGGGATCGCCCGAAAACTCGAACTTGTTGCTCTTGAAACGCTGGTTGCATATCGCGCAGGAGGCCAGGTAGTTGTCGTAGACATAGGCCAGCCACCAGTAGATCGACTTCGGCCGGTAATGTTCCACGTCACCGAATGCGACTGCAACCATGCTGGTTTCACAGTAGGCGCATTTGCCGTGAGTTTCCGAAAGCAATTGCTCCTTGGTATCGGACCACTTGGATTTGATTTCGAAGTCGACTGTGTCCAGTGTCGCGCCGTTTTTCAGTTGCTTGCGTGCCTGCTTCATGAGTGCCACAAGCCGATTGCGGGGCGTGGCGCCTCGGAATGATGAAACAACTGCGTCTTTCGAGCGCTCGCGGGACAGTTTTATCATCCCCCTTGCCCCGTGTTTTTCTGAAGAAATTCGTCCAGAAGCTTGCTTTGTTCCGGAGTCAGGACGGCGGCGGACCTGGAGTCCGCCACGCGCTCGTTGAGCTTCGATTGAATCTGATCCATCCGGTCACGATCGCCTGCAGTCAGGCCTCTTTTGCGATGAAGGTCCCGGTATTCCGTCTTGAGAGTTTCAACCTCGAGGGATTCATCACTCATTTGCCCAAAGGCTTCGGTGGCGATGAGCTGGTGTAGAAGGTACTTTCCGGGGTCCTGCTCGAAGGTTTCGACGACGGATGCTCCATCGCGGCGAATACAGTAGTGTAAAGCCCCCGAGGGCGCCTGCTGTGCTGTAACGACAGAGTCTGTTGTCACGATCAATTGCATTCGAGGCAATTGCTTTTCGAGGAAATCAAGCAGTCTTCGTTGCCATTTCGGATGCAGTTGCAGATCGACATGATCGATAATCAGCAAGCCCCGGGCATCAAGCGGGCTCCGATAGTCGTCGAATATTGATGTTATCTGGAACAGCAGATCTCCGACCCAGGCCGCGATTGTCTGGAAACCATCGCTTAGCAGATCGAGCGGAACATCTCCGTCTTCGGTTTTGAAGACGAGTTCCTCGGTTTCGCTATCCACGTGGGAAAATGTGATTTCGGGAAGGAAATTCGTAAGTATTGTTTGAATTTCCTCGAACTCATCATCCTGTCCGTTCCCGACCAGCTCGATGGCCCAACGACCTACGGAAACCAGTTCGGGGCTCCGGCTGAACAAGGAGCCAAGGCTCATTGCACGGGGATGGTTAAGCGTGGTGGCTTGATTGTCCGGTGTGTTGGCAGATACCAGCCCTCTCGCCCAGCCATATCCGAACGTCGGGTAGTTCCTGGTCGTATGTTCGAGGGCGTCATTCAGGGGAGCAAGTGTCGATCGCGATCGGTCGATGAAGTCAGAGACGCTTTCGCCGCGTCGAAAATGCAATGAAAGGTCCCGTTGCTTGCCACTGGAAGTTTCGATTTCCAGGGAAATGCTGGCCTCGTCATGGCCCTGGCGAATCCAATCGTCCGGCCGGGCTATCAGCTCCGACAAAGCGTCGGAACCTGCCATTGCAAGACCGATCGATTTGATTAAGGTCGTTTTCCCTGCTCCGTTCTCCCCAACGAGCACGGTCCACTTCCGGTTACCACCCCCGGCCTTGTCAAAACTGATTTTCGTATCTTCAAAGCAACGAATGTTTCTTAGTTCAGCATTTTTTAGATACATAAATTTCGTCCGGAGAATAAATCGCTATTGTAAAGTATCATATTAATACAACGTCACTCGGGTAGATTCAATTATGTTTCGGAGAGCGTTGTTGCACAACTCTGCTTGTTGACGATTCAAAATGTGAATCCATGCGGTTAGACGAGCCGCATGCCGAAGCCCTCACCCGCCCGCTATCGCACGACGAACTGGTCCAACTACAACGCCGCGCTGAGTAAACGCGGGTGCTTACTGATCTGGCTGGATAAGTGTTTGCCATTCCATTGGTTGCCCCGGCAACAGCTGTCGCTTTTTGATAGGCTTGTTAGCTAAGGCCTGCGGAAAACTGTTAGATTAGAATGAGCGCCGCACTCTACGAAACGGGCGCGATGACACTGTGGAGGTTTGCGTGAGCGAACTCTGGGCTCCCTGTTCTATTTGTACATGTCCGCGCTACGCAGCCAGAGGTCGTCAGAAGAAGGATACCCCAACAACAGCTTAGGACCGAAAGGGCACAAAAATGAATTTCCATACTGGCGCGTAGCGCCAATATAGGCCTTAGATGCCTATGCGGGAAGATGCCAATTGAAGGGTCGTATGCAACGCTTACCAATCAAGAAACCAACTGTCGAATAAACTTCTACTCCAGCACCTCATCTCCATCCCGAGCGGCTGCGCGTCTTTCGGCCAAACGTTTGGCCATGTTGAACTCGTCACTGCCTCGTTCGAAACGGCTTTCATAGTAGTCGAGCACCATTGCGTTTTCCTTGGCGGTCAGCAAGCCACCAGTAGAAAGCCCTTCGATAATGCTGCGGCGCTGCTGGTCAGACATTTTTCCATAGTAGATTTCCGTAATTTTTTCGTTCGTATGGCCAAGGTTCAGGGACCAGGCTTTGCGATCTTTAGGAGTGGTACAAAGCTCATCGCCAAGCGCCTTGAGCGTATCGCGAACGGAGTGCGGTGTGCATTTGCGTCCGATCCTAGAGGTGGCAAGGTCAAACGCACAGCCCACGGCTGAGGAGGATTGCAAAGGGGCACCGGGCCGATCTCTGGATCGCGTTGTTTCAGAAGTATGATCTCGGGGAACACAGCGTCGTCTTGGGTGAAGCCTAAGGCAGTCAACTCCGAAAGCCAGGTGATGAGGATTTTTTGGAAGGCCTCGGTGCGCGGGAAGAAGACGCTTCGAAAGCTCTTCCCATTCTTCGCGCGCATTTCTGTAGCGTCCTGAACCAGTTCCTTTTTATCAAGATCAATGTGTTTTAGTCGCAATGTCGTGAGCGCTGCGGCGCGTAATCCACTGGCATAAGCACAAGCCACCATGGCGCGATCACGGCGCTCCGCAATGTCCGCCATCAGCACCCATGGAACAGACTAGGTTGATTGCGTAGCGGAGGATTTCAGGCTCATCGTAACCATCAGAGAGTGAAGATGAGAATGAAATCCGGGAAACAGAAAGC
>NZ_JBQFYZ010000031.1:0-11729 GCF_056541905.1 Ruegeria sp. AF5 | reverse complement strand
CCGGATTTCATTCTCATCTCCACTCTCTGATGGTTACGATGAGCCTGAAATCCTCCGCTACGCAATCAACCTAGTCTGTTCCATGGGTGCTGATGGCGGACAGCGACTGGGCTATACATAGCCCTCAAAGCGTATTGTTTGCGGGACTTCAGTTGCACCGTTTTCCTGAGCGAGTAGGGCGCGTGCTGACGAAAAGGTAGCAAGCGCAAAAAGTACAAGAAGGGCCTTTATCATCGTAGCGCCTCGGATTCGGGTTTTGAACTTGGGCCGGGGTTCACAAATGATCGCCCCGGCCAGCGTCAGGGCAAACGAGGTAGTTCTTGCCCTGAAACATCGTACTTTCGCCTAATTTAGAAGATCACCGACGATGCCGACGGCATCGACCACGGTAGACAGGTCATTTGTAACTTCGAGGACTTCGTCATCGACCAGAATGTAGCGGTTTCCTTTGCCCGGCTCCCCCAGCTTCCATTTGGAAAGGTCCCCAATATCTTCAAACTTCAGGTCAGATGGGAGCTTTGCACCGCGCGTGTAGCGCTTGATCTGACCAGGCGGCACAGCCTTTGGGCCTTTGCCGGGTTTGTCTTCTATCTGAATGCTGACATCACCGTCTTTGCCCCCTTTGTTCGGCTTATTACCCTTGTTGTCTTTGGCATGGGCATCGCTGCCTCCAAGGATGAAAAGCACAACTGCTAAGGCTGCAAGAATTCCGTATGCAATCTTCATAGATTGTTCCTTTGCTTCCCAACTTCATTCGACTGGCGTTGAAAATTCCGGCACGCGCTTGATCTCTCTTAGTTGCCCTTTGGCACACCCCTTAGTGACTGCCTTCACCCCGCATTAGAAAACGATCCGGGTTCTTAGACCGAACAGGGTAATCCGGTCCTGATCGGGATTTAGAAGCGGGTCGGAAATGAATTGTACCGATGGCGTGATCTGTAGCCCAGGCGAGATTGAAAAGCGGTAGAAGGCTTCCAGTGTGAATTGTCCACCGTCTATGCCTCTTGCCTCGGCCCAGTTCAGGCCCAGTCCGGCCAGATCGGTATTGCGACCATAGTAGCCCAAACCGGCAGAAACAGACCGATCATAAAGCGCTGCGGCCCCCTTCGAGGCCCCAGCCCGAAAGAACGGCATCCACCTATTGTCAACAAACCATGCGGCGGAAAACGCTGCGCCGTAATCTTCCGCTCGACTGCCATCGTCAGCCGCATCCGCATGCCAGAGGGTCAGGTGGATGTTGTCGAAGTAGATGCGATCATAACCGGAAGTGTAACCAAGTTCGAGTGATTTGAAGAGATTGCCGTCGCTAAACACATCAAAGTTTGGATCAGACGGGTCGGCGTTTGCGTCTGAGACGCTGGCAACGGCGTAAAGGTTCTCGCTCAGCTTTACCCCACCGGCAACACCAAGGCCTTGGTTGGGCGCGTTGATTGTCGGGTTGGTGTTGAAAGACAGGTTCTGGAAACCACTGTAGGGGCTTACCAACCCATAGATATCCACAAAGTCTGTTACATCAATCTGGCCGACTTGCAGCGTCCAAGAACCGTTCTCAGCCCTTTGGGTCCAGAACAAATTGGTCAGAAGCAAACCGTTGTCATTGAAGGCTGTTCCCGTGATTGAAAGGGCTCCGCCATCCAGCCCGAGAAATTGCGGAGCAACGTCAGTATAACTGTGCCTGTCTTCGATCTTGAATGTCAGAGACCCCCGTTCAGTTGCCTGCCAATTCCCGTAGAATCGTGCAATTCCGCTGGCCGCTTCGCCGGTTCCCAGATCAGCATTCGTGGTTTGGCCCAGTGCCAAGTAGTCAATATTGAACTGAAACCCACCCTCAGCCAGTCGGTCTTTCCACTGAAACCAACCCGGCGCGATGTTGCGTGGAAAATTGGAACGGTATTGTGGGTCGGTCAAGCCATCTCCGGGCTCTAGATCAGCTTCGACCGAAGATGGACCGGATAGTCCCTGAGCCGACGCGGCGCCAGCGAAGGCAATGCTCGATGCGGCAACCAGAAGTCTTATCATTTTGACGCCTGTGCCCCACCGGTCTTGCGATTTCCCGCCGCGCGGATGCGATCAGCAGCACGCTGCTTCCATTCCAACCTGTCTGCCTCGGTTTCCAGAGTTTCGACACGTTCTGTCTCTAGCTGGAAAGTCGCATTCATAGGCATGAGACCATCCACAACCATCATATTCTGAACAGAAGGATCGATAGTCAGCATGCCCGTCAGCCGAACGGGTTCATGGAAATAGCGGGGCGCCCAGTCCCCGTTCAACCGCACACGGATCATCTGGTTGGGCGGAGGTGGAGGCATATGACTGCACATCCCTCGTTCGGGCACCAAATACGCGACAGGCCTCCCGTCCGGATCATTCGGAGCAGGAATGGCAAAGCCCGTCAGTGTGATTGTTTGACCGTCGAATTCCGGATTTCCGTTCGTGCCAGCCTTTCTTCGCCGTTCCGTCACGACCTCTCGCTGATCGAGTAGCCAGTCGACATCAATTCCATCAGCTGCCAAAGCATCCTCAGTCTCGGTCAGAAGCATTTGCCACTTTTGCCGCTCGTCTTCACTACCACCATCCTGCTGCAACCTGCCGCGTATACGCACAACGAAAAGAACATCGTCGAACTGTTCGGGGCTGAGATCACGATAGGGGTCATCAAAGACCTGCGCAGACGGATCTGGCAGGTCTGCCCAGTCCAACGCGGTTCCAGGCGTCGCCGCAGCATCATAACCGCACAAAACCAACCCTGCGAATACTGCGGAGCAAAACCAATTTCGCATGAATGCTCTCCGGCTGCTTTATCTGGTCAATCCAGTGTGTTTTTGTAGATCACACCGTCCTTCATGATCAGGCGGATTGTTTCTGGGCTTTCAGGCCTCGGGTCGGCCCCAAACCATTGATCACCCGTACCAACCACCGAGAAATCTTCGAGCGGATTGCCGTCGATCAGCAGGATATCCGCATAGGCGCCTTCCTCGATCACACCGAGCTTGCCAGATGTGTAAGGGTTCGAGAAATCGCCTGACAATGCTACGACCTCACCGCCGATTGACGTAAGTGTCACCATCGACTGGTACGGTCCGAAGAACTCGTTATTGAGATGTTTTTCATAAGCAATCTGGATGTTGCATGCTTCCACTGATCCCACGCAATCGGTCTGAAAGCCGCGTTTTACCGGGCATTCCTTCATATTCGGAATGTAGTTCGCGAAAGTCGCGGACGCCGATATCGCTTTCGCGAGGCTCTTGGGCTCGTTCTTGACCGATGGGATATCCAACAAACCCGGATCAAAAGCCGTGAGGTTAGTCGTTATGTAAGCCCCTTTCTCGTTCATAATCTCGGCAATCTCGCAATCGAAGGAGAAGCCGTGTTCAATGGACATTACACCGGCCTCAAGGGCGTTCATGATTGCTTCCTTGCGGTAAGAATGCGCCATGACATAGGTGCCGTATTCGTTGGCAACCTGAACGGCAGCTTCGATTTCTTCCTTGGAGCCGGCGAGCAACTGCCATGGGTCAAACGCCGAGATCACCCCACCCGACTGCATGAATTTCAGCTGTGTCGCCCCCATGCGCATGTTATTACGACCATACAGGTAGACATCATCGACACCGCTGACTTGTTGCGCCATGTTCAGATTACCGAAGTTGGTCTGTCCGCCCGGCGGCGAGGTGAAGGATGCGAAGTCAGCGTGGCCGCCGCGTGTCCCGAGGAACGCGCCTGACGCATAGTGACGTGGACCGACGATCTGTCCGGCGTCGATGGCCCTCCGCAGACCGCCGTTGGCGCCGCCAGCATCTCTTACAGTCGTAAATCCTTGCATCAGGTACATCTCGGCCATCCTGGTTCCATGGATGCCAAAATCCTCCCAGGTCGAGTTCGTTTCCATGGAAGCGATAGACGGTCCCATGAGCATGAGGTGTGCGTGAAGCTCGATGAAGCCCGGTGTGAGTGTCCTACCGCCGCCATCGATCACCTCCGCATTGGGGGCATCGATCGCATCAGTTGAGACGACCTTGATAAGGTTGCCCTCAACCAGAACACTGGCATTCTCAATGCGTTGCTCATTCACACCGTCGAAGATATGCACGTTGGTAAACAGCGTTTGTGGTTCTTCTTGATCCTGAGCCTGCGCGGTCGTCGAAAAAGAAAAAACTGCCGCGACAATTGCCGTCGAGCAAAGAGACATTCGTAAGCCGGACATAAGTACCCCCTTCATATTCATGTTTTGCCAACTATAGTCTGGAATTCACCGACGCGGTTGCCCCTTTTTAATTAGGATGTACGAATATGATGATTAAAATGGCCACTTCTTAAAACTAATCCAAACAAGGGTTATGAGCTTGCCTTTCAACTCCGCCTCCCGAGAGCATAGCGAGGGCTTTGTTCGCCTCTCTTTAGCTGCTCCGTTTCTGCAATATCTCACCGAACGTAAGATCAATCCGCAACCAGCATTGGATCAGGTCGGCTTGAAAGCCGAACTGTTGACTAACCCATCCGTGTTCGTTCACTCCGAGCTGGTTTACGGCTTGGTAAATGCTTTCTCAGAAGTGTCAGGGGATCGATACCTTGGACTAAATGTAGGGGAGTCGTTTGACCTGCAAGGATGGCCTCCGTTCGCTCAAGCCTTGCAATCGACAACGAGTCTGTTCGAGTTTTTTACCCGCTTTGTTGGGCTCGTACCTCAGGAGTCCAATTCTGTGCGGCACAGCCTTATCATTGAAGCGGACAAAGCGACTTATCGTATCGATAGACAACAGGAACCAACTGTCCCACCCGTTCAGGTAACAGGTTTTGGTGCTGCAATCTATGTACGCCTGTTGCAGACCGTCGTCGGCGAATCCTGGGACCCTTCGCGCGTGCGGTGGGAAAGCAGATACATCAATGGTTTGCCTCTCAACTACAAAGGGATCGAGGTTGGCCTTGGAACCGATCCCGGAATGCAAATCAGTTTTCCTGTGGAATGGTTGTTTTTGCATCATGTCTCTGAGGGCTCTGCCAAACCCATAGCCTCGCCTCGCCAAGATCAAGAGGTATCCGTGGTGGCAGCTTTGCGCTCTGTCTTGCGCGGCAAACTGGATGAATCCGATTTGGGGCCGGAGATGGTGGCCGGGTTTCTGGGAATACAGCGGGAACGGTTCCTGAAAGCGCTTCAAAAACAAGGCACAACGTTACCGCGCGAAATCAAACGGCTGCGTATCGATGTCGCCAAGGAGCACCTCAAAGAAGACCAGATGACAATTGCGGAGATTGGTCTGATGCTAGGCTATTCTGACAAGTCCCATTTCACTCGCTTTTTCCGAAGTCAAACCGGAATGACACCGACCAAGTTCCGAAGCAAGTAAATGTGGTCGAGCCAAATGAACGCTTCGAAGATTAGGTCCTCGTGGGATCAGTTCGGAGAAGTTGTAGTGCCACGTTGAACAGGTTAGTCGACGACATGAATGGTTGGTTGCCACCGCCGATACAACCTCTGCAACTGGCCGTTTCGTTGTGTATTTCGGAGTTAGCAAAGCTTGGTTGCGAAGGTCCGCTTCGGGGCTGACTGCGGTCCTTTGGATTAAAAATGCGGAAGGCCGCAAAGTCCCGCGTCTTGTTTGCCGGTTCCAGCCGCGGCGAAAGTGCGTTTCGGAATCCGCTCAAATTTGTGCCGCTCAATGACCGCTCTCACGGCGCCTGCTGCTTCACAGAGAAAATCCCTCCGCGCCCGCGAGTGCTTTCTGCGTCAGCAAAAGCAGCATCGGCAAAAGGCGGGTTTGTCCGCGGTGTGTGAGTTGAACCAAGCCCGAATTTCGCGCTCGCGGCGAAAGTCAGCAAAGCAGGCTGCGACTGCAGCCTCTGGGTTGGCTGCTGGATGTCGGCTATGGGCCGTTCCTATCGGCTGACTTGGAGGGAGGCAGGCCTAATCGTCACGGTGCCAAACCGAGCTTTGGTAAGCTGTTAGACTTTCTCGTATTGAAGCTCTGTCCCCAGGAAGCCGTTGTTGCCGCATGCATCCAGGATATGGCGCCGTACCGCCGCAACCTGGGGAGCAGCCAAACGTTCAGGACGGCAAAGCAAAGTCAGTGCCACTGGATCGGCAGACCAGTCAGGGATCAGGCGCACGAGATTGCCAGCTTGAATATGCACCTCTGTCAGTAAGGACGGGAGCAGTGCTGCTCCTTGCCCGGCAAGGACAGCTGCAAATGCAAGCTCCATCGAATTGACGCGCAGGCCGATCGTCGGCTCGATGATCTCCTGTTGCCCTTCCTTATTTCGAAACGCCCATTTGCCGGATTCTTGGGTGCGCAATACACAGGGCAACCTGGCCAAATCAGCAGGCCGAGAGAGACGGGGCATCCATTCTGCAAAGGCCGGGCTGGCAAGAGGCGCGCGCTGCGCGGACGGCAGGGCAGCCGAAATAAACCGCCTTTTATCTGCAGGGCCGGTTCTGAAGGACAGATCTATGTCCTCTGCCGCAAAATCCGATTTTGAATCATCGGCATGCAATTCAAGTTCGATAGCCGGGTAGCGGGACCGAAGGCCTGCCAGAAGCGGGACAAGCACGGTGCAAAGAAGACTGTTGGGTCCTGAGACTGACACCCTTCCTGCAATCTTCCCGCTTCGGACGAAGCCAAGCTGCGCCTCGGCCTCAAGCGCTACATCCACCGGGCCTGCGCAAATCTCGAAAATTCTGCGCCCAGCCGCGGTCGGGGCCACCGCCCGCCCAGACCGGTCCAGCAGGACCAGCCCCAATTCGGCTTCAAACAGCGCCAGCTTTTGGCTGATCGCCGACTTCGTGGTGTTCAACTCCGCAGCTGCCGCGCTCATCGACCCGGCGCGCACAGTGGCCACCAGGGCCTTGGCGCAGGAATAGAATCTATCGTTCATAAATCTGAACAGTAGTTAACAAACAGATCATTTTCCAGAACGAAAGAGATCCCTAAATTCTATCTCAGCGAACAGGCCAGGAGATGAGAAATGCAGACGGAGATGGTCTATCACCCCGCCGCGACCCGTGAGTTCAAGGACTTCGGCTTCATGCAGGCGCATCTGTCGTTCAAGCCGCACCTTGCAGAAGGGCGCCGGCGGTTCGGCCCGCTGATCACAATTGACGACGGCACGCTTGCACCGGACGCCCAAGGCTTTGGCCTGCATCCGCACCGGGATGTCGAAGTCGTCACCTTCATGGTGAGCGGAGAGGTTTCGCATATCGATCCGGTGGTGCCCGTTCACAACGGTACTGTGAAGTCGAAAGGTCTTCAGGTGATCACCGCCGGTACAGGCATCCTGCACAACGAGGTGAACAACTCGCGGACGAAGCCAATGCGTGCGCTGCAAATCTGGTTCGAGCCGCGGGCCAGAGGCCTGGCGCCGACTTATTCCAGCAAGGAGCTGGAAACCTCGGACCACAGCAACCGGTTCCAGCTGGTGCTGTCGCCAGACGGCGCCGAGGACTCACTTGTCGTGCAGCAGGAGGTGCGCCTTAGCTACGGCAACTTCGACCGCCGCAGCGTGCTGAACTTCAGCCCGTCCAGCCCTGACCGCAGCCTCTACATCTTTATGATCGAAGGCGAGGCAACTGCTGCCGGCCGCGCCCTCAGGAAAGGGGATGGGCTGGGACTGCTCCGTGCCGGGGACGTGGCGGTTGAGGCTGCAGCCGGCGCTGAGCTCCTAATCTTCGAACTGCCCGCATCCGAAATCTCTTAACCAGGAAAGGACATCAACATGACCTCCAAAAAAGTGACCCCCGAAAACGCAGCCATTGTTCTGATCGACCATCAGGTTGGCACCATGAACTGGGCAAAGTCCGTTGACCGCGATCTGATCGAAGCCAACACACGGGCCCTGGCGCGGACGGCGGCGGCGCTTGGCATGCCGCTGGTGCTGACTTCCAGCATGGAAGACAACATGCAGGGGCCGCTGATGCCCGCGCTGGAAGAGATTGCCCCGGATGCCTTCGCCGCGCGGATCAAGCGCCCTGGCGTGGTGAACTGCTGGGATGACAGCGCCTTTGCCGCTGCCTGCCGCAACACCGGGCGCAGGCATTTCATCATGGCAGGCATAACCACTGACGTGTGTCTTGCCCCGCCTGCGATCAGTGCCGCCGAAGAGGGCTTTGCCGTGACCGCAGTGGTTGATGCTTCCGGGTCTCCCACTGCGCTGACGGATGAGATGGCGTTCCGCAAAATGGAGCGAGGCGGTGTCGAGCTCACCACAACCAGCGCGCTGCTTGCGGAACTTTCGGTCAATTGGGCCAGCGAGGCCGGACAGAAAATCATGCAGATCCTCGGCGAGGAAATCCTGAGCCGCGGATAGGCTCTCTGCCTCATCGAAAGTAATGCGAGAGCGGCCGCCTCATTCATGGGGCGGCCATTGAACTTCGCAGGTGTTGCCAACTTCGAGAAAAAGCTCCCGATCAGGCAAAAAAAGGAGCTTGAAAACGGCTGCAATGGGCCGGCTGCGCAGGGGGTGCCAGGCGGGTCGAAGGGTTGCTCGCAGTGACACCGAATGGCCCATTCGAGCCCATTGAAGCTCATTAATGCCTGACTGCAGCAATAAAATTTCTGGCCAAATCAGAGAACGCCAGCAGCACAAAGACGATAAGCTTCAATGATCTCGGATGACAGAAGATCAGCATCCTCTTCCCTCATATCGTATCCGATTACAGAGGCTCGAATGATCTTCCGACCCGCCCATTCGCCGTGGGTAGGGTATACCTTTCCATTGTCTTGAACGCGCTGCAGGACCCGCATGGTCAGATCGTTGCCATCCGGCCCCTCGCCGCAGCAGATTGCGACCTGATTGCTGTGGATCTGGTTCAGAACTGTCAGGCCGGGCTCGTTCGAAACCGTTCGGGCAACTCGCTCCGCCAGGTGGCAATGGCGTGCTACCAGTTCGCAAACTCCCGTCCGGCCAAGGTGCCGAAGTATCGCATAGCTCGGGACACCTCTTGCACGTCGGGAGAGTTCCGGCGTTGAATCACTTGGTTCCCAATGCTCTGTTGTTTCCGGGAGATAGGCGCCGCGGGCAGACATTGACGCAACGAGCGGCGCCCGGTCGCGCACGATAACCATGCCAGCATCGAATGGAGCATTAAGCCACTTGTGCAGGTCAATCGCCCAACTGTCCGCTTCAGCAACCCCCTCCAACCGGTTTGCCAGTTCGGGTACAGCAGCGAGCCAGAGCCCGAAAGCACCATCCACATGAACCCAGCCGTTCCGCTCGCGCACCATTGGGATGAGCTCGGCAAACGGGTCGAAGGCGCCGGTGTTTATTTGACCTGCCTGCAGGATGACAAGCGGCGGGCTGCTGCAGCTGTCCAGGGCAGCCCGGAACGCATCCGGCTTTATCCTCCCTTCGCCGTCCGCTGTGACGATGTTTGTCCGGCCCGCGCCAAAGCCAGCATAACGCAGGGCAGCGAATGGGGCGGAATGCGCATCCTGCCCGATCAAAACGGGAATCTCGGGTGCCGAAAACAGCCCGTCAGCTTCAACATTCCACCCCTGGGCAGCCAGCAGCGCATTGCGTGCGGCCATGACGCCAACCATGTTTGCCACTGTGCCGCCGGTCACAAGACCGGCTCCGCTTTCGGGCGGCAGTGACAGCAACTCTATTACCCAGTTGCAAACAGCGCGCTCCATTCCGGTTATTGCAGGCGTTTCAAAAGATGAGCCCGCGTTCTGCCCCCAGGCTGATACCAGAATGTCGGCGGCTACACCGACGGGATGCGACGCGCCGAGGACATAGCCGAAGAAGGTCGGCCCCGCCATTTTGTGCAGACCGCCTTCAGAAAGTTGCACGATGTCCCCGATTACCTCACTTTCCGGCACCCCCGTTTCAGGAAGAGGGCCCAAAAAGCGGCTGGCAGCTTCACCAAGTCCCAAGACAGGCCGGGCCGGCCCATTTGGCAGTTCCTCGCGGTAGGTTTTGGCTGCCTTGAAGGCCGCCTCTAAAGCTTGCGCCTGCCCTTCACTCAGACCTCGCCGCACTCGTCCCATCTCAAATACCCGCTACCAGAATACTATCCGTGGGAAGGTAGCATGGATTGCACCGGAATGCCTTTGTTTACATGTGGCCAAAGAGCGTTTCGCACCGGCCGAGGCATTGGTTGGATAGAAATGCTGCATCTGGTTGCTAATGGCCGCTTTGGCGACCGCTGCATGCGGCGGCGGGTTGTGACGAATGTCGGCTAGGCGTGTCTGGATTGCCGCTTGGCTTTGCAATGGAAATTGAGCGCGAAGTATTGATCGCGCCTTGAACTCGATAGGTCCACTTTGTCCGCGATCCGAGAGTTCGAACCAGGTCAAATTTTGCGGCTGCAGCGAATGGCGGCAATGCGGGCTGCCGATGCGGCATCCGAGCGGTGCCCTGGATGTCGGCTCTGGGCCGGAGTGGTGGTCTGAAGACCACCTCCCACTCAGGATCCTGTGCCGCCTCCGATGTCTGGTTCGAGCCCACTTTGACCGATGCTGCGGTGTGGGCGAATGCCGGCTTCGAGGAACTTACCAACTGAGCAGAATGTTTATTGAAAATTCCTAGAAATTTCCAGAGCGTTGCCGATGAAGGAGACTCACGATGGTAAACTGTGGTTATCGAACCGGCGTGATTTGGGATGTGACGCGCTCAAATTGGCAAAACAATGCAGACCGCCCAATCGCTTGGTCAGCATGGTATCCAGTCGAAGATGTAGAGACAACTGAACGGCCTCCGGGGCAATTCTTTGAACTTGGAGAAGTTATCTGGGAAGCCACACTGGCCCCGAAGGAGACTTTTCCCGTCATACTGTTATCACATGGTACTGGTGGCACAGCTGAAAGCCTTGGTTGGATCGCCCGCGCGCTGGCATCGGAAGGCTATGTGGTCTTGGGCGCAAATCACCATGGCAACACTGGCTTGGAGCCTTATCGCGCCGAGGGCTTTCTTTGCTGGTGGGAACGAGCGACCGACCTGTCAATACTGCTTTCGGAGGTTGGGTCGAAGGGCTTCTTCGCCAACAGATTGGACCTCGATCAAGTAGCAGCACTCGGGTTCTCTCTTGGGGGACATACGGTCTTGGCCCTGTCAGGTGCGCGAACTTCTTTGGATGAGTTTGACGCATGGCGCAGGGCCAACGAGAATACTGAAGGTGGCCCGAGAGAGTTTCCGGATGCAGCGGAACAAATTCCAACGCTGATGGAAACTTCGGATGCATTCCGCGTATCTTGGGCACGTCATAGCAATGATTACTCAGACGTTCGGATTAAGTCTGTTGTTACGATTGCGCCAGCGCCACCAATCCGTTCATTCGTTTCCACCTCAATCACTGAAATTCAGTTGCCTGCTGTTATCCTTACCGGAGGTGCCGATGATGAAGCGCCATCAGAGCATTGTGCCGATTGGCTTGCTTCACAGAACGACAAGTTCCATCTCTGCTGCCTTGGCCGACACGTGGGACACTACACGTTCTTGGATTTCCCTTCTGACAAGTCGCTCATTGGGAAAGAGGACATCTTTTCAGATCATGAAAGTGTGGACAGAAGAAAAATTCATAAACAGACAATAGAAATCGTAATTCAAAGCCTAAGGACGACAGTAAGCAAACGTGAAGCTTGACCACCTCCTGGTGGGAAAGCAGCCATTGGCGCAGCCGCAGCAAACGGCAACTTCGTCCTGTGTGGATGGCGTCTGCTTTGCAAGGACAAAATGCTCTGATTGCGCGGCTGGTCAGTACAGTCCTGTGTCCGGCCTTTGATTGCGGCATTTGCTTG
>NZ_JBQFYZ010000030.1:0-12316 GCF_056541905.1 Ruegeria sp. AF5 | reverse complement strand
GCTTGCTGCATCATCAGAACGCGGCGTAGATTGAAACTGCGGCGAGCCTGATCCTCCTAAGCCAATCAAACGCTCGTGTTCCAAATCATTCGATGACGGACACATCGGACCTGTGGATATGTCGGACCGCACCAAAGCCAAGTGAGACAATGGAGGTACCGTTGGGTGCAATTGAGTTTCACCAGCGCTGCCGTCTATTTTTCCCAATCCTGCGGGTCAAAGCACATTGTTATCATCTCGTTGTGCTTGTAAGGACGTTGCACAGTCCGAAAGGGCCGCGCCGTGCGGGCGTGATGGAATGGTAGACATATCAGACTTAAAATCTGAAGGGCGTATGCCCGTGTGGGTTCGAGTCCCACCGCCCGCACCAGGCGCTTTCGAAAGCTGCATTCTGTCGCCCGGTTTGCGCGTCATCGGTATCGCAAATGCAGTGAAACGCAGCCTACGTGGTCATGGCGTCATATTCATGACCAGGACTAAACCGGATACCCCAATTCCCGGATCAGCCTCCAGATGTCCTGGTTCGCGGCTGAAAGCTGATTGACGACCGCTTCGATTTCGCGAAGCGCGTCATCATCTACCGTATCCGCGCGACCCAGTTTTATATCGGTCTTGCGGTCAGCAATCCGCATCAGGATCGTTTTCGGGTTTCCGCTCTCCTGATCGAATGAATAGATGCAGTGGTTATACTTGTTTCGGATGCCCGAAAGCTTGCTGAGCCGTTGCGTGCGTTCAAGGATCGGGTCGCGAACCTGCGCGGGCCTTCCCTCCATCTTGGCAAGCCGTTCGACCAGATCAATACGCGCGCGGGTTGTGTTCAGGGTCAGGAAGATAATGACGGCCACGTCTTTCGACGTTCCGGAAAGGCCAGCGATCAGGTGGATCAACAGGCTTTCGGTGTTGGTCCACATATAGTTCAGCCTGCCAACCAGAAGGATCAGGCGATCGAACCGGGCTTCGAACGTATCAGTCAACGGCGGAGTGCTGCGCCTCGTGCGGCGCAACCTCATAATAGAAATGCGCGGCAGCGGTGCGGTTGCTGACGCCGATCTTGCCAACCACGTTGTGCATATGCAGTTTGACCGTGTGTTCCGTAATTCCCAGTTTGGCCGCGATCAACTTGTTGCTTTTGCCCTGCGAGACAAGTTGCAGGACCTGCTTCTCGCGACGCGTCAGCTTCAGATACCGCGACTTTTGATCGACTCCGTTAGGTGCGCTTGTCGCTGGACGGGCTGGGATGTCCCGCGTGCGCTGGCCCAGGAATGTGGCGCAATCGGCAAGGAAGCTGGGTAGGTACAGTTCTTCATGCATCAGCAGCCTGAGGATGGCGCGCCAGGCATCGGGCGCCACATTCATCGGCAGAAATCCAACTTCGCCGAACTGCGCGCGATCCCAGGATTCAAACATGTGCCGGGCCGATTCTTCTTTGCGATAGGCAAATGCGAGACAGCCGGATCCCGTACTTTTGGTATAGGCCAGTGGGCGCGCCAACAGGTCTTCAAGCATCATCTGGTCGACAACAATAATCTTGCTGCAACCGGGTGTGTGGCCGTTCATGGATTCGAGGGTTTCGAACCGCTGAGCGCGAACCCCGAATTCAGTTTGAACGCTTCTTAGGGTCTGATTGGAGTAGAATAATTCTTTTCCAATAAAGACAACCGAAAAATCTTCTGAATAAAGATCCTGATTGGCAGTTTCTTCTATCAATGACACACTCATCACATTCCCTCGCAAACAGGGTCAACCAAAAATCTCTTTTTTGAATTCTGGCGGTCTAAAATAGTTAACTAATCAAATAGGTAATTAACTTCTATTATACTCGAAAGCATGGTTTTCCACAACCAGGAGGAGTTCCTCCAGAGCCCGTTCCATAGAACTTTCGGTTAGGTTTCCGCTTGGTTTTTTGTGCAACCAGCGGAAACAATTGAATTATTTTGTTGCTATTTTTTGTGGGTGGGTCATGCGGGGCAGGCGAGCGAAAACCCAGGTGTGTTCCAAAAGTAAATAATAAAAACAACACTGTAACTACTTCAAAACTTTCGACTAGCTAGGCGTGGGCGTGCGTCGCTGCGAACATGGCTGGGCTTCAATTGTCGAAGCGCCTGTCCCTATCGCGCCGGTCATTGCGTATTTCAGCAGCCTTCATGATCCGCCGCGCTTTCGGCTTAGCCGGGAAAGGAGGTGGCCATTTAGAAACTTCCACCGACCGCTTTCAGCGCGTTCAAGCGCTGCGCGGGTATTTTTGTTTCAATCTCGCCTGATGCCGCTTTTTAGATGAATGGCGGTCTGGCGTTCCAGAAATAGGAATTTGTCATGAGACGTAATGTGAATAATACAAACGTAACAACCGTCGACGAAATTAATGTCGAGAACCTGGAAGCTCCGGTTAATGTCGAAATCCCGATTGATGAGGCGTTTGTCGAAGCTGACCTGACTGCACAACAGCAGCAGCAGGACCAGACTGTCGAAAACTCCAACGATCAGGGCCAAGACCAAAATCAAGGCCAGGATCAGGGTCAGGAACAAGGCCAGGACCAAGGTCAAGATCAGGGCCAGGATCAGGATCAAGGTCAGGATCAGGACCAGACGCTCAATGCTGGGGATAACACCAACGACAACTCAAACAGCAACGCGATCAATATCGACTTTGGTGGCGGAGAGTGGATTCCGCGCGATGATGATCAGGTTGATCTGGACTTCGGAGATAACGCGTCGGTTGGCGACGTAATCACCGCAGGCCGTGATCTGAACTATGATCCCGGCGATGACATGAATGTCGATATCTCAATGGATGGTGCCGGAACCGCAATGGCGTCCGTCAACAGTCAGGTCGCCAGTCTGAGCGATGACGACACGCTGGAATCGGCGTCAGTTTCGAACAATTCCGGTTTCTATCAGAATGGTAGCGCCTATGGCGGCACCGCCAACGCTGAAGAAGGTATCGGCGTCAAGTCCAGTGGTGGAGATTCGGGCGCCGGTGGTACCAGCTATGGTGGTTCGGCAGACTCGACAACGCTGGGCAGCCATGCGTTTGGTGCCGGTGGCGATACCGGCAGCGCCGACGCGGATTCGAGTGGCGGCGCAGGTGGTGATACCGGAGACGCAAATAACGCCAGCATTGGTGTCGGCCTGTCCGGCGCAGGGGCTGACGGTGACAGCACTGGCGGCGACGGCGGCGACGCTGACAGTTCGTCTTCTGCTGACAACGACGGCAGCACAAGCGTTGACGGTGACGGAACCGGTGGCAACGGCGGAAGCGCAGATTCGTTTGGTCTGGGACTGGGCCTTGGTCTGTCTGGCTCGAATGCTTCGGGCAGCGCCGATGGCGGCGACAGCGATTCCGACTCGAACGGCACGGGCTTTGGTCTGGCCGGCAATGACGTTGACGCCGAAGGTTCCGACGGCGGTGACGGCAGTGCTTCGACAGACGGTTCGTCGTCGAATTCCAGCGACAGCACAACCGAAGCCAATGATGCAACAGCAGGCAGCAACGCAGCAGAAGGCAGCGCTGACAGTGGTGCGGACAGCTCGGCTGACGGAACTGGCGGACCTGGTACCGGCGGTGAAGGCTCGGGCGGCGAAGGAACCGGTGGTGAAGGATCCGGTGGCGACGGCACTGGCGGTGACGGTACCGGCGGTGACGGCGAAGGCGGATTTGCCGCTATGGTCGAAGCTGCAATCATGGCCCTGCAGGAAGAGCTTGGCATGGTTGATGCCGAAGCGGGCGAAGGCGGTGACGGAACCGGGGGTGACGGAACCGGTGGCGACGGTTCGGGCGGCGATGGCGCTGGTGGCGATGGCTCAGGCGGTGACGGTTCGGGCGGCGATGGTTCCGGTGGAACCGCCGACGCGGATTCGGATGCGCAGGGTGTTGGCGACCAGTCCGCAAGCGGGCCTGATATCAACCAAAGCCCAGGTGACGTGAACGGTGCGTCCAGCAATTCGCAGAACACGGATGGCAGCGGTGGTGATGGCGGATCCAATTCGGCCAACGGCACAGCGGACGCAGCGGGCTCTGGTACGTCTGCAGCAGACGGTGACGGCGGAGCAGGCGGCACAACGACGCCCACATCCACGTCTTCGGGCAACGGTGCCGGGTCTGCTGATGCGGCCAATACCGCCGGTGATGGCGGAGCGGCGGATGTATTCGGTGATGCCGATACAAACGGCGCCGCCGACAGCCTGGCCGAAGCTATCGCCGGATACGGTGGTTCGGGCATGTCCGATAACGATGCCACATCGACCGGTTCGGGCGATGCGACCGGTGCGGCCAGCTCGGGTGCAGGTGGTGCCGGTGGCGCGTCCGCCGCAAATGGCGGAGCCAGCGGATACTCGACCGGCACAGCCATGTCCGGTGACACCATGGGTGGGACCATCACGGGCGGCAGCGCGGCTGGTGCGTATTCGGGTGACGGTGGTGCAGGCGGCAACGCTGGCAACTGGGGCTCGAATAACGGTGGCGATGGCATCGTGACCGGCGAGTCCTATGCCTCGGCAGCGGCTGTTGTCGACACCTCGGCCTTTAACCAGTCGATTGTCATGGGGGCCAACGTGCTTGGCAACTCGGTCGATACGACCATGGTCGGTGGCTCGATGACCTCGTCCTACGCAAGCGACGACAACGACGCATAAGTCAAAAGGCGGGGCCCGCATTATCGGGCCTCGCTGTTTTCGAAAATGCCGGGGCCGCGTGCAGTGGCCCCGGCCCAACTGAACCCAAAGCGGAAATTCTGGCCGGTGCGGGTGAAAAAGGATGACCGACATGGCCCTTGACGCAATTACGGAAACGATAGCGCATTTTGTTGGAACATTTGAACTTACGATCGAACAGGCCCGGCTGCGGGACCAGTATGATGAATTCACTGCCCTGAGGCGAAAAGCTGAAATTGACGGGCTGGACGATCCTGCTGCGATCCATATCAGGGCCGATCTTGATATCCCGGTGGGCGAGTACAAACTCCTCCCATACAATTTTGCCCCACCTCAACCTAACCTGCCACTACCAGATGCGCCGAAGGGGCCTGTACATGAATCGGTGATCATCCTTGGTGGAGATGGGCCGGTTTCCGAGCGTTTTGTACCGGACGACACGATTGGACCGTCATCCGCGCCAGTGCTTGTCATTCTGCGGCCTGACAATGTGCCGTTGGGGTCGGCGGTGAGTTACGTTAAGCAAAAGGTTTTCCTGCGCGACAACGACACGGTGGGCGAGGGTGAATTTCGCGACACGGATGCGCTGATCGCAAAAGGTGAGCAGATGCTGGACATGGCGTTGTCACTTCATGCCGTGGCAAGCCCGTCATTTTCACTCGCGGACTACCAGTCAATCGAGATGGTCGAGGCACTGGCCGAACAGATGTTGAACCCGATGAACGGGGATGTGGATGGAGTCACCGTGTATCAGTTCCATGGCGATGATGCCTTGGGCGTGATCGTCAATGGCGAGCACATGGCCGAAGCACCTGAATGGACCGACCTGTTGCCTGCTTTCCATCAGCCGGATGAAGCGACTGGCGATGAAGCGGACACGCCGTGGCCCGCCGAATGGGATCAGTCCAAGGATTCCGATTTTGACGACGGGCATCTGGTGGTGACCGGTGGTAATCTGGCGATCAATGCAGTGTCTGCGACTATTGGTTGGGTGGATGCTCCGTACATTGTTGTAGGCGGGCAGGCCATCAATCTGACGGTCATCAGTCAGGTCGCGCTTGTTTCCGACTGGGACGTAGGTGCCATGAATGCCGGAAGCGGTACCAACCTGGTTCAGTCTTCGGTGATCGAAGTCGAAGGCAAAGAGGCCGCCTGGCTGGACGATGTCGACGGGACAAGCGGCCAGCCCGCTTATGTTGTTGTCGACTGGGTTCACGGCGATCTGGTGGTCGCGAATTTCATCAACCAGAGTATAGATGCCACCGATATCGATCACATTCAGACCGAAATTTCAGCCACATCCACGCTTTACGTGCTGGGCGACAACGAAATGTACAATGTCGCCGATATCGTGCAGTTGGGGAGCTATTACGATCTGATCATGATCGGCGGAAACATGATTTCAGTCGATGTGCTGGTTCAATCCATGGCCCTTATGGATGACGACATCATCAGCGGCGGAGTGCCCGCGTCGGTGATGGACGGTGATGAAAACCTGCTCATGAACGACGCGTCGGTCAAAACGATCGGCAAGGACATTCACCAGGATATGCAACAGAATATGGCGGACGCGCTTGCCATACCGGAAATGGACATGGACGCGTTGGAAGACGCGCTTCTGAATGATCCGATGTTCGCCGGGATGGAGCAGTTGCGCGTCCTTAAGATCGACGGCGATCTTATACAGGTGAACATCGTCAATCAGGCCACGATGATGCTGGATCAGGATGATATAGACCTGTCCGGCCCGAATGCTGCCGGGGCCGATGTAGTCGCGGGCAGCAACGCCATGCTGAACACCGCGCATCTGACCAAGATGGGTGTGGACTCGACGGTCATGGCAGCTGACGGGTCGTATTCCGATCTGCTGCTGCATCAGGCCAGCCTGATCGACATGCCGGACAACGACGAGATTACCGCGATGACCAATGAGGCAATTGCAGCCATCATGGGTGACATGACCGTCGCGCAACCGGATGCGGCCCTGGCACTGAATACCCCAGCTCTTGATGCAACAACACCTGACGACGGCCTGCAAACCATGCTGGCCTGATCCCCCAAGATTTTTACCGAGTGACCAGAAGGTTTCTACATGTCGTTTGTTTTTTCGTCGCGCCGCCACCCTTTATCCAGCCCGCTGGACAGGCAAGGCGGGTTGGGTCTGAAGCGTCAGGATCCCGAACCTGGGACAGATCCTGCAAAACGGGCCACAGGTGCCGCCACCCGACTGCATCTGACGCAGGAGTTCCGAGTGCCTGAACCAGATCAAAACCGGCCGGTTGAAAACGATGCGTTGAAACCGGCCAAAGACCAGAAACACTCATGTGAACAACCGCGCGCTGAACCTCCCCATTGGCGTGCGCCGCCGCAGCCCGTGCAAGACAAGGACATTGCGGGCGGTGGTGACGGGGTGGCTGATGCTGACGGCCCGGATCATGCAACCGCGGACGAAACGACAGCGCGCAAGACCCCCTCTGCGCGCGCGTCCGGCGCGGATCACATGGGCGCGACGATCGAGGCCAAGGCAAACCAGCCACTGTTGCGGACAAACTCCGGCGGCGGTGACGGGAACGGGCCACCCCAAACCTTTCACAAGCGCACCCCGCCCGAGGATTTCCAGCGCACATTGCGGGATTCGATCCGGGCGATCCGGCGTAACCTTGCATTTGTTCTGGTGCTGACCTGCGCGACCAATATTCTGATCCTGTCGATTCCGATCTACCTGTTTCAGATCAGTGACAGGGTTCTGACCAGCCGATCTTTGGATACGCTGATCATGTTGACGGCAATCGTCGCCGGGGCCGTGATCTTTCAGTCAGCCTTTGATGCGGTGCGGCGGTTTACGCTGATGCGAACCGGTGTCGAGGTTGCCGTTCGTTTGGGTGCACCTGTGCTTAGTGCGGCTGCGCACGCGTCGTTGCATGGAAACGGGCGCGAATATCAGACGCTTGGCGATTTGCAGCAACTGCGCGGTTTTCTGGTTTCCGGCACGCTGATCTCGTTTCTGGACGTGCCATTTGCCCCACTGTTCATTTTGATGATCTTTCTCGTGCACCCGCAATTGGGCATGATCGTCGTGGTGACAGCGCTGATCCTGATGACGATTGCGCTGATCAACCAGAAAATGACAGCCAAACCGTTTGCCGAGGCAAACAGGGCACAATCCATGGCGAACCTGCATCTGGATTCCATGTCGCGCAACAGTCAGATCATCAACGCCTTGGCCATGATCCCCGAGGCGGTGCGGATCTGGGGGCGGGACACCGCCCAATCCCTGACCTGGCAGGTGCGCGCGCAGGACCGAAACGTGATCTTCGCAGCGATTTCGCGCGCTGTTCGTCTGCTGACTCAGATTGGCATTCTGGGATGGGGCGCATTTCTGGCACTGCAGGGAGAGATTACCGGCGGAATGGTGATCGCGGCCTCAATCATTGCCGGGCGCGCCTTTGCGCCCATCGAAGGTTCGATTGAAGGGTGGAACAGTTACCTGCTGACGCGCGCGGCCTACGGGCGGATCAAGGCGCTGCTGTCAACCTCGGCCCTGCAACACGAGAAGTTGCGCCTGCCGCGCCCCGAAGGCCGGCTGGATGTGGAGCGGTTGCTCTATGTCCCCGGTGGAACCAAACGTGTGGTTCTGAACGGGATTACCTTCTCTCTCACCCCCGGTGAAACACTGGCCATTATCGGCAATTCAGGTGCGGGCAAAACCACCTTGGGCAAAACCCTTGTCGGGTCCGTTCTGCCCACGTCGGGAAGTGTGCGGCTGGACCTGATGGATATCCGAAACTGGGACCCGCGCCAGTTTGGCGAAAGCATCGGTTATCTGCCGCAGGATGTGCAGCTGTTCCCCGGAACCATCAAGGACAATATCGGCCGGATGCGTGCCGATGCCACGGACGAACAGATCCATGACGCCGCTGTTCTGGCCGATGTACACAACATGATCGCAACCTTGCCGCAGGGATATGAGACTGTGGTGGCCTCCGATGGATCGCCTTTATCGGGCGGACAGAAACAACGCATTGCGCTGGCGCGGGCGTTTTTTGGGAACCCACGAATGGTTGTGCTGGACGAGCCGAACTCGAACCTTGACGTTGCCGGGGACAAAGCCTTGGCGCGTGCCATTGAACAGGCGCGCGAAAGCAAGATTACCGTGGTCGTCATCACGCAGAAACCGACCCTGCTGAATGTGGTCGACAAGATCATGTTGCTGACCGATGGGCGCGTCGCATTGTTCGGTCAGCGCGAGCAGGTTCTTCAGCAGATCAACGGGCCGCGCAAACGGACCGGAATTGAAGGGCAACAGGGAGGCTGACCATGAATGACCTCGTACCCGTAAAGCACTCTGCCGGTGAACCTGACGTCTGGTATGCGGAAGTTCCGCGCTCGATCAACCGCTTCATTGTCATCGGTATAATCATGCTGGTCGTCTGTTTTGGCGGTTTCGGAGTGTGGTCCTTCAGCGCCCCGCTGGCGGCGGCGGTCATCGCGCAGGGCAGCTTTGTCGCCACCGGACGCAACAAGATTGTCCAGCACCTTGAAGGCGGGATCATCGAAGACATCAAGGTCACCGAAGGGCAATCGGTTCAGGCAGGTCAGGTGCTGATGACGCTGGATCAGACCTCGGCGCAGGCCAATGAGCGCGAGCTGTTCATCCGCAAATTGCGCTTGCAGGCGATGACCGAGCGATTGCTGGCGGAATATGGGGAACGGGATCGTCTGGTCTTTACGCCAGATCTGGTCGAGGCCTCCAAAGACGTGGAAGTCATGGCCATTCTCGACGGTCAAATGCTGAGCTTTGATGTGTCGCGCAAGACCTTGCTGAATGATGTGGCACTTTTGGAACGCAATATGGAGGCTTTGAAGATCCGGGCAAGTGGCTTTGAGGCCCAATTGGACAGCATGGTCACACGTGCCGAGATCTTGCAGGAAGAGTACGAGTCCAAAAACCAGCTTTTCCAGAAAGGGCTGGTTCGAAAGGGCGAATTGAACACGATCCGGCGTGTGCAGGCCGAAGCCGAGGGGCAGCAGGCCCGGTTGCAGGCCGAGGCCGCTGAAATCAATCAGATGCTTCTGAAATACCAGGAACAGATTACGCGCACCCGATCCGCCTATCGCGAGGCTGCACTGGATGAATTGGGCGTGGTCGAGGCAGATCTGGAAAGCGTGCGCGAAAAATCCCGTCAGGCCCGTAATGTCCTGGACCGGGCCGTGGTACGGGCTCCTGTGACCGGGACAGTGGTTCGCCTGCATTATCATACTCCGGGTGGTGTGATCGAAACGGGCGAACCCATTGCCGAAATCCTGCCTGCCGATGCGCCGTTGATTATTGAGGCGCAAATCCCACGCACCGAGATTGATAGTGTGGTAACCGGGCAGACCGCCTCGGTGCGACTGATCGCGCTCAATCAGCGCACAACGCCGGTTTTGTACGGAGAAGTCTTTTATGTCTCTGCCGACGCGCTGCTTGAAGAGGCGGCAGGCGTTCCAAAAGAGGTATATCTGGCGCGTATCTCACTTACCCCAGACGAGCTGCACCGGGTCAGCGGCTTTGTTCCGACCCCCGGCATGCCTGCGGAAATTATGATCCAAACCGAGGAACGAACTTTTGCGGCCTATATCGCCAAACCTGTGTCGGACAGCATGTCGCGCGCGTTTCGCGAGCAATAACCTAGGTGCCTAAGGCCGTTGGTTCATCTACCTCAAGTCGCGTTCTGATCCTTTTGGGAAAAGCGTGAAAGTGAGGGTGTGTACCTTTGACGGCGCAAGACTTGGGATTTCACAAGCTCCACATCCTTGGCGGGTTGGCGGATCGGCTCAACGGTGGTTGCGAAATCACAGGTTCATGAAGCGCCAGATTTCCGCATCTGATGCAAATCAATGCAAAACACATTCGAATCGAGACATGTTTGGCCGGAAGTCATCATAAGGAACACCCGACCATGTTTCGCCTTGCCGCCATGCTGTATTCACTGATCGCCACTGCCATTTCAGGTTCTGCCGTAATCGCTGTGCTGTCTGCGGGATTGGTTTCCGTCAGCGCAATTGTCGGCGCAGCAGTTGCCGGGGCGGTGATCGCTGCTCCGGCATCGTGGATGGTGGCCCGGCGCTTGTACCGGGGCACCTGATCAGGCGTTCAGGAACGTCCGAACCGCTGCTTCGAATTCACGTGGTTTTTCGGCGTGCAGCCAATGCCCGGCTCCGGGTATTTTGGCAAAACGCGCGCCGGAAAACAGCGAGCGGATTTCAGGGCGGTGTTCCGGCAGGACATAATCCGATGCCGCGCCCGACAGGAACAGGGCGGAGCCATTCCATGTGGCGTCCAATTTGGG
Source organism: Ruegeria sp. AF5 (assembly GCF_056541905.1). Classification (NCBI taxonomy): domain Bacteria; kingdom Pseudomonadati; phylum Pseudomonadota; class Alphaproteobacteria; order Rhodobacterales; family Roseobacteraceae; genus Ruegeria; species Ruegeria sp. AF5. The sequence continues at coordinate 1,334 of NZ_JBQFYZ010000030.1, read as the reverse complement.
GAAGCCCATGATCTTTGGCATCTCGGCTGCAAGAACATCCAGATTAAGCAACCACCGTTTTCCCTTGATATCCAGCGATTGGGTGAAAAAGCTTTGCAACGCTTTCTCAACGCCTTGATCGGCCAGCTGCATTTCCGCATCCGACCGGCGGGTGATGCGCGAAAAATCAACAGCCCGCATGGCCTCGATGAACTGGATTTGGCTGTGCGCGTATTGAACCGGCGCGATGTCGGCGACCACCAGCTTGTTCACCAACCCATTGTGCCGCAGGGCCAGGGTCATGGCAGCCTTTCCGCCCATGGAATGCCCAAGAACATCCGCCACGCCGCCGATCTGTTCTATGACTTCGGCGATATCCTGTGCCAGATGGGGATAATCGTGGCTCGGGTCCCACATGCTGTAAGCATGGTTGCGCATGTCCACCGCCACAACCTGCCGTTCGTCTGAAAGCCTTTTGGCAATGACGCCCCAATTCCGAGCAGATCCGTAAAGGCCGTGTGCTATTACCAGCGGTGGGCGGGCGGTCGGTTCGCCATGTACAATCGTGTTCAGCATAGCTTGCGTGATACAAGCGCCTACAGCGGATCACCAGCCCCATTGTAGGTCTTTGTGGTGCAGGCTAGATTGCGGCGGCAGGAGAGAGCCAATGCCTCAGGACCCAGACATTCAGACCCGGATCGCCGAGACGGTGGCCTTGCTGCGTGCCAAGCTTGGCGTGCGCGACAAGACGCTAGAGGCATCCATTCGCAAGGCAAAACGACGCCTGCCGCGCCGGGTGTACCGGCAGGCCATGGTGCTTGCCCGGTCCGAGGCGATGGCGTCGCACCCGAAGATGCGGTTGATTCTGGATACTCCCAAGCTCGTCAGGGCGTCGGACGTAGTGCAGGATCATCTGGGAAGCATCAATCTTGCGGATCGCAGGTGGGGCTGGTTCCTTGGATTGCTGGGGGGGCTGGCTTTCAACCTGTTGGCTCTGACAGCGCTGCTGCTTGTCTTTCTGTGGTGGCGCGATTTGATCTGACCTTTAGAAGGCAGCCAAGCTGACGCTTGACCTGATCTTCTTTTGTCGGAGCGGTCGCTCAAACAACAAAAAACGGCGCCTCAAGAGCGCCGTTTTCTTTACTTTTTAAACGTTTACAAGTTCGGGTAGATGGGGAAGCGGTTGCAGAGATCTGCGACCTGGGCGCGGACGCGGGCTTCGACTTCGGCGTTGCCGTCTTCGCCGTTGGCTGCCAGGCCGTCGACCACTTCGATGATCCAGTCGGCGATCTGGCGGAATTCGGTCTCGCCAAAGCCGCGGGTGGTGCCGGCGGGGCTGCCCAGGCGGATGCCCG
>NZ_JBQFYZ010000029.1:0-12705 GCF_056541905.1 Ruegeria sp. AF5 | reverse complement strand
CTTGCTGCATCATCAGAACGCGGCGTAGATTGAAACTGCGGCGAGCCTGATCCTCCTAAGCCAATCAAACGCTCGTGTTCCAAATCATTCGATGACGGACATGTTAAGGTGTCTGAAGTCAGCGCCTACCGGACAGATTTAGAGTTTTCATCATATACTCTTTAGCTGCTCGAAGTACGTGTGAATAAGTTTGTCGCCGCAATCTGTTGTTCTAACGTCGTGAACAACAGAAATGCGCCACTGCGCACCGGAGACACTTCTCTAGCTTAGCAAACGAACCGCAAAACGATTGTGAACCATAGAGCTACAGAGGCTGGTCCGCAGCAGACGTTCCTTTAGTACTTTCGTTGAGCCTTTTTACATCGACTTAGCCAAAAGCCAAAAAGTGATGGCCAAGTCCACGAAGACTTTTCTTTGAAACTCATCACTCATGCTTGATACCAATCCAATTTCAGCAGCCTGCACTTCTTTCAAATCTGGTAGCTGCTCAAGGAGCTTCCAGTCGCTAATCCCATAACAATCGTCCTAAACAAGTGTCTACAGGCCGAATATCAAACCCAAGCATCACTGTGGTTTAAGGTACTGAGGTTTGGATAATGCTTACGAACATCGTCGGGAACTCGCCTCCGAAAATAGTAAACACCGCCCTCTTTCTTCTGAGAAAAGAATTTGCTGAGATCATAACCGCTCCAAATTCAGCGATGGCTAGAGGCATAGCGTCGCCTCGTGTGTCACCTTCGAATCCAGAGAATGCGCTTTAAAACGCTTATATTTAAGAGATTTCAGTGATTTAATGGTGCCCCCACACGGACTCGAACCGCGGACCTACTGATTACAAATCAGTTGCTCTACCAGCTGAGCTATAGGGGCACTGGCAGTCGATTACTTCGTCCGACAGAGGACTGCAACCCTCATTTTTAACTCAAACTTGGGGATTGCCCGATTTCCTGAGAAAGTGCAGAAACCGCACGGTTGGTTCATTGCAGATTTTCACGCGACGCAAAGACATGGAATGGGATGGACCCAGCCCCTGAGGGAAAAAGGACAAAAGATGCAGGTAGTAATCCATGCCGGGGCCGCTTTCGCCGATGAAGGGCAAGTGCTGTCCTCGCTCTCGGCAAACAAGCAGGCCTTGGCGGATTGCCGTGCTGTGATCTTGGGACCGCGCGGCGGACGTCAGTTTGTCAAGGTTCTGTCTGATGCCCTTGCTCAGGATTTGTCTGATGCAGAAACACAGGACGGGCTGCACGCCCTTCTTCCGGATGATCCAAATGTTGATCGTGTCATCCTCTCGAACGACAAGTTCTTTGGCCCAACACGCTCTGCCCTGCAACATGGACAGATTTACCCTTTTGCCGGGCAGCGGACAGCCTATGTGCAGACCTTGCTGGACGATGCTCAGGTCGAAATATTTGTCGGTCTGGTGAACCCCGGTTTTTTCATACCCAAGGTCCTGATGTCGATCCATGAAGATCACCGGCAGGAGATTCTGACCAGCACCGATCTGAGTTGCCTGAGCTGGTTGAGTATGATCGAAGATCTGCGCGATCTTGCACCTCAGGTGCAGCTCACTTTGTGGAAGAACGAACATTTGCCACTGATTCTGGGGGATATCACGCGCGCAATGGCGGGCCTGCCCGGTGACGCTCCTCTGGTGGATGAATATGCGTTGCTGTCGTCGCTTCTGACTGAAACCGGTCAACAGCATGTTCTGGACATCGTGCGGGGCGGCGTCGGCCTCGACAAGGACGCTCAACGCGAAGACCTTGCGCGGGTTTTGGAGGACTATGCCCGGCCCGATGAGGTCGAAGAAGAACTTGATCTGCCCGGCTGGAACGCAGACATCGTTGACGCATTTACAGAGCTTTACGAGCAGGATCTGGCAATCATCCTGACCATGCAGGGCATCCGGATGCTGTAACCCTTCTGTCGCGCCCGCACCCTTACAAATGCCTTTTCGTTTGCCGGATGATCCAGTCCGCAAATGCTTGTACGGCTTCGTTCCTCTGCCCGGTCGGCGTTGCAATGAAATATGCGCTGCCCGAGGCATTCACCAATTGCCCGGTCTGGACCAGCGCGCCCGACGCCAACTCGGCCTCGATCAGGTAGGACGGCAAAATCGCAGCCCCAAGCCCTGCAACTGCGCCTTCGATCAGCATCGAGAACTGATCAAAGCGCATCCCTGGAAAAACCGCTCTGGCGTCAAGCCCAAGGCTGGCATGATACTCGGACCATAGCCCGGGCCGTGAGGTCAGATGCAACAGCGGCAGATCGAACACATGCTGTTCCTCGAAAGGCCGTTGGTCGCCCAACAACACGGGCGCGGCTGCCACGACAAGTTTTTCCGGGAACAGCTTGCGTAGCCGCGCACCGGGCCAGTCTTCGTGGCCAAAGTGAATGGCAAGGTCCACGCGCCGCTCTTCCAGGCTGAACGGTGTCGTGTAGGAATGCAAATCCAGTTCGATCCCCGGATGCAGGTGCTTGAAATCCGGCAGTCTTGGCACCAGCCACCGTGTAGCAAAGGTGGGCAGGACCGCCAAGGTCAGCAACGACGCACCGTCACCGGCCGCGATCGCACGATTGATCGTACCGTTCAGCCGCTCTAGGTCGCCTGCAAGTTCTTCAAACAAAGCGCGACCCGCTTTCGACAAGCGAACGGCACGCCCGACCCGGCGAAACAGCGTCACCCCCAGCGCAGCCTCAAGTTCACGCACCTGGCGGCTAACCGCGCCCTGCGTCACACCAAGCTCCTCTGCTGCCATGGTATAGCTTTCGTGGCGCGCGGCAGCCTCGAAGCTGCGCATGAGGGCAAAAGACGGGAGGGAGCTGATTCTGGGCATATCACTTATGAGTTTTAGTCACAGAAACGATACAAAACAGCGTATTTTTATCAAGTTACTTTGCAGATAGAACCTCAGTCACCTCCAGAGGAAGATTGACAGTGTTTCACCGCGCAAACCGACTAAACGGTATCGAATTGTCCGAAATCGTGCAGATTTCCGAGGCCGCCGCACGCTTGCGTTCGGAAGGGCGCGATGTTCTGGCATTGTCGACCGGTGAGCCTGACCTGCCCACCCCGCCCCATGTGGTCGAAGCTGCCCACGCGGCAGCGCTGGACGGCAAGACGAAATACCCGCCGACGGCCGGGGTGCCCGACCTGCGTGCCGAAGTTGCCCGGCAGGCCAAAGCCGAAGTGACTCAGGTCATTGTGTCCACCGGTGCCAAGCAGGTGATTGCCAATGCCATGCTGGCCAGCCTGAACCCCGGCGACGAGGTCATCATGCCCGCGCCCTACTGGACCAGCTATTCTGACATAGTGCGGATGGCGGGTGGAACGCCCGTCATTCTGCCTTGCCCGATGGATCAGGGATTCAAGCTTCTGCCGAAACAGTTAGAGGCCGCAATCACACCGCGCACGCGCTGGCTGATGCTCAACACGCCGTCGAACCCGTCGGGGGCAATCTATACACAGGATGAGATCGCCGCCCTCTCATCTGTTCTGTCCTGGCATCCACAGGTCTGGGTTCTTGCGGATGAGATTTATCGCCATCTCAGCTTTACTCCGTTTGTATCAGTGGCCGAGGCAGCCCCTGACCTTGCCGACCGTCTGTTGATCGTCGACGGTGTCGCCAAAGCATGGTCCATGACCGGATGGCGCATCGGCTGGGGGATCGGGCCGGTCGAGTTGATCAAGGCAATGGTGGCCGTTCAGGGGCAGGTTACATCGGGCGCCTGTTCGATTGCACAATGGGCTTCGCTTGCTGCGCTGACCGGCAGCGCGGACCTGTTGAAAGAACGCCGGGCTGTTTTTTCAGAACGCCGAAATCTGGTGGTTGCAGGGTTGAACGCAGTTCCGGGTTTGCGCTGCGCGGCACCCGACGGGGCGTTTTACGCCTTTCCTTCCTGCGCCGGACTGCTTGAGGATCAGGGAGGACCGTTCAAAAATGACGCTGACTTCTGCACCTGGTTGTTGGAAGATGCCGGTGTCGCTCTGGTTCCCGGTCGCGCCTTCGGGTTGCCCGGACATTTTCGCCTGAGCTTTGCTTATGCCCAAGATACAATTGCAGCGGGGCTTGCACGTCTCAAAGCCGCTGTAGAAAGGAAACTCTCATGAAACCACAATCCCGCCCCCAGCTTGGCCCTTTCACTTGGGATGACCCTTTTCTGCTGGAAGACCAGCTGGCCGAAGACGAACGCATGGTGCGCGATGCGGCCAACGCCTACGCGCAGGACAAACTGCTGCCCCGTGTGACCCAGGCTTTCGCCAATGAAGAAACAGACCCCGAAATCTTTCGCGAGATGGGTCAAATGGGCCTTCTGGGCACGACTATCCCCGAAGAATTCGGCGGCATCGGTGCCAGCTATGTCACTTACGGTCTGGTCGCACGCGAAGTGGAACGGGTCGACAGCGGTTACCGCTCGATGATGTCGGTGCAGTCCAGCCTCGTCATGTATCCGATCTATGCCTACGGAACGGATGAACAGCGCCGGAAATACCTTCCGAAACTGGCCAGCGGTGAGTCTATTGGCTGCTTTGGCCTGACCGAGCCCGATGCAGGCTCGGACCCCGGCGGCATGAAAACCGTCGCAAAAAAGACTGATGGGGGCTATGTCCTCAACGGGTCAAAGATGTGGATCTCGAACGCGCCCATTGCTGACGTGTTTGTTGTCTGGGCCAAATCAGACGCGCATGACGGCAAGATCAAGGGTTTCGTTCTTGAAAAAGGCACACCCGGTCTTTCAGCTCCGAAGATCGAAGGCAAACTGTCGCTGCGCGCCTCGATCACCGGTGAGATCGTGATGAACAATGTCGAGGTCGGGGAAGATGCTCTGTTGCCGGGTGTCGAAGGTCTGAAAGGGCCATTTGGTTGCCTGAACCGCGCACGATACGGTATCGCCTGGGGATCGATGGGCGCAGCCGAGGCCTGCTGGCACGCCGCGCGGCAATACGGTCTGGACCGAAAACAGTTCGGTCGCCCTTTGGCGCAAACGCAGCTGTTCCAGCTGAAGCTTGCGAACATGCAGACCGAAATCGCCTTGGGCCTTCAGGCCGCTCTGCGCGTGGGTCGTCTGATGGACGAAGCCCGCGCAGCGCCGGAAATGATCAGTCTGATCAAGCGCAACAATTGCGGCAAGGCACTTGAGGTCGCCCGCCACGCACGTGACATGCACGGCGGTAATGGCATCAGCCAGGATTTCCACGTGATCCGCCACATGGTGAATCTGGAAACCGTGAACACCTATGAAGGCACGCATGATGTTCATGCCTTGATCTTGGGTCGCGCACAAACGGGCCTGCAAGCCTTCGCCTGAGGACGACAAAAATGGATCGCGCAACCATTGTGCATGACAACTTCCTGCGCCGGGTTGCGGCACGGGATTTCCCCGCTGGCGCGACGCCGTCTGGCCCACTGACAGCGTCCGAAGCAGTCGGGCTATATCGCGCGCAATGTCTCAGCCGTGCATTGGACCGCCAAAGCCGGGCAATGCAGAAAGCGGGCCAGGGATTCTATACCATCGGCTCCTCTGGTCACGAAGGGATGGCCGCCGTGGCGGCAGCCTTGCGCCCGACGGACCCTGCTTTTCTACATTACCGCGACGCCGCTTTTCAGATCGCCCGGTCCGATCAGGTGCCGGGGCAGAGCCCGACATGGGATATTCTGTTGTCCTTCGCTTCATCCTCTGATGATCCGATCAGCGGTGGGCGGCACAAGGTGTTGGGGTCAAAAGCGCTTTGCATCCCGCCGCAGACCTCGACCATTGCCAGCCACCTGCCCAAAGCAGTCGGCGCGGCTTATGCAATCGGGGCAGCCCGCCGTCACAAACCCGAACATGCGGAAATGCCGGACGACGCCATCGTCTATTGTTCCTTTGGTGATGCCTCGGCCAACCATTCCACCGCGCAAGGCGCATTCAACACCGCGCAGTGGACGTCTTACCAGTCGGTTCCCCTGCCACTGCTGTTCTGCTGCGAGGACAACGGGATCGGAATTTCGACCAAGACACCACAAGGCTGGATTGCCGCAACATTCTCTCATCGACCGGGACTGAAGTATTTCACGTGTGACGGGCTCGACATTTTCGAAACCTACCGTGTCGCACAAGAAGCCGCCGCCTATGTCCGCAGCCGTAAGAAACCCGCATTTCTGCACATCCGCACGGTGCGCCTGTATGGCCACGCCGGGGCGGACATGCCCACCACCTATATGCCAAAATCCGAGGTCGAAGCCGAAGAGGCGAACGACCCCCTTCTGCACTCCGTCCGCCTGCTGGAACAATCCGGTGCGATGCAAGCGGATGACGCGCTGAAGGTATACACCGACACCTGCGACCGCGTCACCCGCGTCGCCGACAAGGCGATCACCCGCCCTCGCCTGAAAACCGCAGGTGACGTGATGGCCAGCCTGATCCCGCCCGCCCGCCCCTGCGCCCCGACCAATGGCCCGACACCCGAACATCGGGCTGAAGTATTCGGCGGCGACCTCAAAGCACATGCTGAACCCCAGATCATGTCGCGCCTGATCAACTGGGCCCTGAGCGACCTGATGCTTGAACACGGTGAGATCGTGATGATGGGCGAAGATGTCGGGCGCAAAGGCGGTGTCTATGGCGTGACGCAAAAGCTTCAGGCCCGTTTCGGACCCGACCGGATGATCGACACGCTGCTGGACGAACAGTCGATTCTGGGCCTCGCCATCGGGATGGCCCAAAACGGGTTTACGCCCATGCCGGAAATCCAGTTCCTGGCCTATCTTCACAACGCCGAAGACCAGTTGCGCGGTGAAGCGGCCACCCTGCCCTTCTTCTCGAACGGCCAGTACACCAACCCGATGGTCGTGCGCATCGCTGGTTTGGGGTATCAAAAGGGCTTTGGCGGGCATTTCCACAATGACAACTCGGTCGCGGTTCTGCGTGATATTCCGGGGTTGATCCTGGCCTGCCCTTCAAACGGCGCCGACGCTGCACGAATGCTGCGTGAATGCGTGCGGCTGGCCCGGGAAGAACAGCGGTTGGTCGTGTTTCTGGAACCCATTGCACTCTATCCGATGCGGGACCTGCACGAAGCCGGGGACGCAGGCTGGATGCACACTTACCCCGACCCATCCGAAAGGATCGGTTTCGGCGAGGTCGGCGTGGATGGAGATGGCGACGATCTGGCGATTGTCACCTTTGGCAATGGCGTATACCTCAGCCATCAGGCGCGCAAACCGCTCGAGGCCGACGGGATAAAAACCCGGATCATTGACATGCGCTGGTTGTCACCGCTGCCCAAAGACGCGCTGACCCGGGCCGTAAGCGGCGCCAAGCGGATATTGATCGTCGATGAAACCCGGCATCACGGTGGCGTGGCCGAAGCCCTGATGGCCCATTTCCACGAAACCACAGATGTGCCGATGGCACGTATTACCGCCGAAGACAGCTTTATCGCCACCGGCCCGGCCTATGCCGCAACCATGCCATCGAAAGACAGCATCGAGGCCGCAGCAAGATCCCTGATGGAGACGGGCAAATGAGGTCAGCAAAACAAACCGCTGTTGTCATCTGTCCGGGGCGCGGCACCTATAACAAACCCGAATTGGGGGTTCTGGGCCGCCATTTTATCGACAAGGCCCTGCTGGCACAATTCGACGACATGCGCCGCGCGCAGGGTCAGGAAACTCTAAGCGAACTGGACGGCGCAACGCGGTATTCCGTGGCAAAGCACACGCGCGGCGACAATGCCTCGGCCCTGATCTATGCCGCGACGCTGGGCGATTTTCGTGCCATTGATCCAGAGAAGATCGACGTGGTGGCTGTGACCGGAAACTCGATGGGCTGGTATTCGGCCCTGGCCTGCGGGGGTGCCTTGACCGCCGAGGCAGGGTTCGAGGTGGTCAACACCATGGGAACACTCATGCAGCAGAGCCTGATTGGCGGCCAGTTGATCTATCCGTTCATGGATGCCGACTGGCAGCCGAACCCGGAACGCAAGGCCGAACTGCTGGCTCTGGTCGCTGAGATTGACGGCACTGGCGCGACCCTCACCCTGTCAATTGATCTGGGCGGGATGTTGGTTCTGGCCGGGGTTGAAGCTGGGTTATCCGCCTTTGAAAACAGGGTGCCTGTGGTGCAGGAACGCTTTCCGATGCGGCTGGCCAACCACGCAGGGTTTCATTCACACCTGCAACGCCCAGTTGCCGAAGCCGGTCGTACCCGCCTTGCCGCAGATCTGTTCCGGCAACCCAATTTGCCCATGATAGATGGCCGCGGTCAGATCTGGTGGCCCGGCGCCTGTGATCTGGACGCGCTTTGGGACTACACCTTGGGTCATCAGGTGACCGAAACCTATGATTTCACAAAGGCCGTATCACAAGCCGCGAAAGAGTTTGCACCCGACATGTTCATCGTCACTGGACCGGGAACCACACTGGGCGGAGCCGTCGCGCAGTGCCTGATCCTGAGCAATTGGGATAAGATGCAGGACAAAGCAAGCTTTCAGACCATCCAACGCGAAGAACCTTCGTTAATCTCGATGGGGATCGAGGATCAACGCACACGTGTGACTTGATCTTGCACACCTTGGCGGTTCGCCCGGCGCAAACCGATCTATCGCGGGCACTCCGCTCCACTCTGTGCACCGAACCATCTGTTCAGATCCCACCCGAGCAAGCGCCCTGCATTTCAATTCCACGATTCCGGAACCGGAAAAGGCGACGGAGCGCTCGGCCTGAGACGGCAACTACTGTCGAATGCTCCGGGTCAAATGGCATCTTCACGCAAATCAGGACACTTTCGGTCAAGCATCTTGCAGACGAGCCAAAGGCCCAGACATTGAACCTAAGCGTTTGATATCCAGCACTCATTTCTCTGACTTAAATGGTGCCGGGGGCGGAACCTAATAAGGGATGCAACCATCTGCATTGAATAATTTTTTTTCCAAAAAAAATCATTCTGTGCCCCCAATGATACCCCCAATCTAGAAATTACATTGTTTGGCTTCGCAAGCCATTCTTACGAGGACCCGCTGATTACAAATTTTGCTGTCCACGATTTGGACGTGACCGGACGCACCCTTCTGAAACCGTATAACACATTACGTTTAAAACATTATTTTAAGACTCGCACTTGGACGATGTTGGACCGAACCAGAAAACGTTGGACGTGCGCTCCCCACTAATGGCCGCTGCCATCGACTAGCTCACACTTACTGAGATTTTAGACTTCGGTTACCGTTGACATAGGCCGCCTGCAAAGCCTGCAAACACTTAAAAAAGTCACATCTAAAACACGCGTAGCGACCAAAAACGATGTCAGGTGCGTAAGGGAACCCCGAACCAGCTAGGGTATCAGCTGGCAATTCCCAGAAGATCGTAGAACTTTCTAATGTTGCTAACTTCTTCCCGATTCAGTCCTTTCTCCTTAGTTCCTTCGTGCGCCCAGGTATTTCGATATGACCCGAAGAACGATAGCCATTTAAGTTTATCAGATTTACTATTGAAGCCTTGCCCGATATCGAGCGCGAAGCGCTCTTCAAATGTCCTATAACCTGCAATTTCAGTTTCGGGCTTGGCACCCCAGTACTTTTCTATAATTTTCTTATAGTCCGAAATCGTGAACATCTCGGTCCAATCAACATGTGATTTTTTTAGCCCTTCCTTATAGTTCTTCTCCATCTGCTCCTTGGCTCGTTGATCACAGGCCCGCTGGATCGCACCTATTTCGAGATCCCAATTATCCCCATAACACAACTTCAAATTTGAAATGATCACAGACTTCAGATGCTTTTCTATCTCGACTCCAAGCTCACGACCTTCGGCTTGAAGCTTTTGGTCTTGCCGCTCCATCCAATCCTTTAATTCATCAGGAAAGTAGTCCTTGAACTTCCTGTGCACGAAGTCCTGGAAAGTTCGGAGCCATGTTATGTCAGCTCCAGAACCTAGCTTGCCCAGCAGGCGATCTTTGTCATCGTCACTTATAGATTTAAGAGCAGCAAACAAAGCTCTTAGGTATTTCTCTATTGCAGCCAGGCGATCCTCAGTTTTGGAGGAGATATTCAGTTCGCCTTGCTGTGCCGCGAACTCATGGAGGTTTCCAACAAGACTAATGAATGGAAAAGTTCCACGATTATAGAGAATGAATTTCTCTAACGTCTCCTGGTCATCTTTGAGGACGTCCTCAGCAAGATCATAACAAGAATTGAGCATGCCAACCACACGTTCTCTAGCCTTCTCCATTTCAGACTGGTGGTCTTGACTATTCGTATCATACAGCGAGCAATTTTTGCCTTCCAAAGTGAAGCTATTTCCACGAGCCTCCGGCAAGAGCCCACATCTCAGAAGTGCGTCAGCGAACGGTTTAGCGTTCAGTTGGGCTTTATCTTCGCCCAGCGAAATCTTTCCAAAAAGCGGCCCAGACTGATCCCCACTCAATCTTCTGATTATTGATGAACGCAGGGCCTTCATTCGAGAGTCCAGTCGCTTCGCGTTCCAGTAAAGGTCCTCTTCAAGTGTTATTCTAAGTGTTGGACTTACCGCCTTTTGGTTTTGGTTGATGTCCATGAACATCTCGAGCTGCTCTGATGAAGTCAGCCCCTTGAAGGCGACAACTGGAATCGTGTTAGTGTCCTTGAACTTTGAGTTCGCATAACCGTAGATTCGGTGCTGCCCGTCGATGATGTAAGCAATGGCATACGAATTTGGGATTTTAAGAGTTCCAGTTCGCGATTTGGAATGAGCCCCTCGCTTATGACCCTCAAATTGAATTTTCTTAAGATTCTCACTGAAATTTAGAATCACAGAGTTCGGGAAATAACCGCCTTCTTCTATGAACTTACCTATGCCCTTGAGGCGGTTTGGGACCAAAAGCCTTTGGTAGGTTGGCATCTCTGTTTCGTTCGCACGCGTACGATGAAGCACGAAGCCTAACTTCAGCAGCATTCCTGGTTCCAAAGAAAACATATAGTACTCTTTGGTCCCCATCTTTCCTTCGATGGCCGGAACCTCAATTCTGTCCTTGTTGATATCCTGGCTCTTAAAGATCAGCGCCATGAATTGATAATGGGCGGCATCTTTGTAAGATTTTATCAGGCCATCCACATACTCATATGCATTATCATTGTATAAATAACCTCCTGCATCCTCCAGCATCTTTGCTGCCAAACTATCGCGGCCAATTCTGTAATTTCTGGTGGCAAAGAGGAACTTTACTTTCTTTCCTGATCCAAAAATTTGCCCTAGAGCTTTTTGATGGCCATCGAGCCGCAGTTTCAAGGCTTGGAACTCTGTCTTAAATGATGGTGCCTTCGAACGCTTCACCGCTGATTTGCATTCAACTATAAGTATACTGTCGTCATTGACGGCCAGGACGTCGATCCCCTTTGTCTCCTCGGGGTCCTTTCCATATGGCAGTTTGATGTCTCGCACGACACTGAACTGACGGTACCCCAGCTTATAAAGTTGGCACCAAATGTCGTCTTCAAATTGGACATCATGGCTTTTAGGTCGTCGCAGGCGCGTCCTTGTGGCCAAGGGTGACCCGTATTCCTCCCAACCCTCCTTCAACATGTCTTCGACAAGCGAGTGCTCAACCGAGCGTGTTTCAAATTTTTGCGACTTAGCTTTGAAGATCTTTCCAAGCTGCGAGAAATCTCCAGATATCTTGCTTCGAAGATCTGCTTCCGCTGCCGAGTCAAGAAATGCCAAAATACACTCCTGGTTAAACTATTATTGCATCATTCAAGTATCGAATACGAACAACGCTTCCGAGGTCTTTCCTCGACCGCTGTTCTTCCCAGATATTACCGACGCTCTCGAGACAATCTTTGCGCACCCAAGGTCGGAATAGAGTTCGTGAATAGAATCATGGTTTGCGTTGGTCACCACGACCTTTGCGCCTCGAGAGACCGCAGCTGTTGCCGCATCGCGAAGTCGGATCTGGTCGCTCCAGCTAAAGATGTTTTGGTTATATTTGATGAAACCATTGGTATTGTGAGCCGTGGTATAAGGGGGATCTAGAAAAACAAAGTCGCCTGCTTCCGCCTTTGCAAGCGTCTCTTCAAAATCGCAAACCTGTATATCGGCGTTTTTCAAATAACCGCTGGCAGCCTCAAAATCATCATCCGGCATTAGGACCTGGGTTTTGGTGCCGATTGGGACGTTGAATTTACCCGCCAGATTCTCACGATAAAGACCGTTCCAGCAAGTACGATTTAGGTAAAGAAATTGAGCTGCCCTTGTGTGCGGCGCTCTTCTTTTGCGGTCTCTCTCTCGATAATAAAACTCTTTAGAGTGAAGACGTTGGAGCGCTTTGAGTTCTTCTTCTACCCTTCTCCAATCTCCTTGAATCGCACGATAGACGTTGATCAGCTTTGGATTGACGTCGGAGAGAAGTGCTTCCGAGGGCTTTAGATGAAAGAACACCGCTCCGCCGCCGAGAAACGGCTCGATGTACCTCCCCGAAAACTCAGGTAACTCAAAGTCAGATTTTTCGACTAGCCAGCGTTTGCCGCCAGCCCATTTAATGAACGGCTTCATATCTGAGCAAACTAGATATCGTGCCTAAATTGGTCAATGCCACAAATGCACGCGAGTGTGTCTCGGCACCCAATCTGGTAGCAGTTCGCTAAATTGTCCGTCATCGAATGATTTGGAACACGAGCGTTTGATTGGCTTAGGAGGATCAGGCTCGCCGCAGTTTCAATCTACGCCGCGTTCTGATGATGCAGCA
>NZ_JBQFYZ010000028.1:0-21355 GCF_056541905.1 Ruegeria sp. AF5 | reverse complement strand
CACTCGCGTCGTCAACCCGCGGCGAGTATCTGATCAACGGTACCATCGGCTTGTCGTATAATGGTAATGCAATTGGGCCAGACAGCCTGCCGGGCTGGCAGGCGCTTCAGGCCGAAGCCTCGGGCGGTGGCTACAAGGTGCTGTGGCAAAATGCGAACGGGTCATATGCTGAATGGACCACGGATGCCTCGGGGCAATACCAAGGCGGTGTTAGCATCGCCAATGTTGTGGATGTCGAAGCCTTCTACAGTCACGATATTGATGGAAATGGGACCATCGGTCCTGCTCAACCAAAACTGAGCGCTTTGTTGGCACCGGAAAACAATACCGTGACGGTGGCCGAGGAGTCCGGTGCCTCCGAATGGGACGAAGATGTCGACTATCTGGAATTCGTGCCAGACTTGCCCACCTTCCAGAATGAGGAAGATATCTATGGATTGGTTGTCTCTTGCGTGAAAAACAACATTTACGGGCCTTCGACAACCATCCTGGAAGCTGTGTGGCAAGAAGCCACAGACAATGTGTCAGAAGAGGATGCCAACCTGACAATTGCATCCTTGCTGGAGGATGACAGCTTCTTTTGGTAATGTTGACCCCGCTCAGTAGGAGATGCTGATCGCGCTGCGATTGCCTCGGATACATTTCTGGTGCGAGAGAAGTGTATCTATGCCGAAGAAACGATTCAGTGATGTGCAAGTTGCCTTTGCGTTGTAACAAGCTCTGAGAGAGACGTGGGTCAACTGGTGTATGAAGATGCATTTTGGCCGACTGGCCTCAGGGAATCGTATTCAAGATCCAATTGGGGTCAGGTTTATGTGGACGGCTCAAGGCTGACTCTTCGGGGTTGAGATATTTGAATCCATTGGGGCGTATCGCACGTCAACAAACTTTCGTTTCACGTCACGTCAAAGGAGGTATGGCGACAGTTGGCCAACCTTCTGTTGATACAAGAATAAGGGACCTTTCCAAGGTCGCAGAGGAAAACCCCAGGCGCAGCGACCGCATATACATGGCTTGCAATTGGTTCGAAATCCGCCCGGAAATGCGCTGTGCTTTTGACGCAGATCACCGAATAACTCAGAGGGTTTAACCCGATATGTGTGAAATGTGCGCGATCCAGGCATTGGTTTCGTATGCTTGTGACGACAAGGTCGATCTCGGCGTCGTGTCCAACCAAGCGAAGCGCAGCTGTCTTGCCAAGCGTAGCTGTTCCGCCGCCATACATTTCACCGGTATAGCGGCATGTGCCATCACTTAAGGAAAGCACTTCAAACTCTGCCCTGAATGGAACATGTCCGGCCAGGTTCGACTTTGCGCCGATAGCCAAAATGATCCGTGCGCCCTCCCCTGCCGCATGGGCCTGAATGGCACTTTCCGGATCATGGAACAGACCCATCAGAACGTTTTTTACCCCGCCCTCAATCAAAGCGGCCAGCAGCCCCGTTGTATCTGACGTTCCGCCTGCGCCCGGATTGTCCTGAACATCGGCTAGAACGATGGGTTTTTCGCGCCTTTGACGACATGTGGAAACGGCCTCTTCCAAAGACAACATCTTACATTCAAGATTGGCCTCACGGGACAGGAACATGCTGACAATCTCTTTGGCAGCGGCAGCCGCTTTTTCAGCAGTCAAGGCATAAGCAAGGCAGGATGGTCCGGTGTCAGGATAATCCGCCGCCGTAAAACCAAGAGCGATCTCTGCCAGAATGCCTTGCTGTTCAAACCTGACAGGCAATTGATAGATATCACTGATCGGCGCAGAACCCGTGTGTTGCGCATGCAGGGGGATCAGGTAAGGCACCGGTTGGAACGTTTTGTATAGGGTTTCACCCGCCAGCAGGCGACGCAAGACTGGAACGCATCGTGCACCCGCTTCCGCCATATCCAAATGTGGGTAAGTGCGAAAAATCGACAGGTAGTCTGAGTGTTTGACCATTTCGGTGGAAATGTTGGCATGAAGGTCCAAACTTGCGACCACTGGAACGTCTGGACCCACAGTTTCACGAACGCGACGCAAAAGCTCTCCTTCACCGTCAGCAAGGCTTTCGGAGACCATAGCTCCGTGCAGATCAAGATAGACACCGTCAATCTGGCCTGCGCCCCATATTCCGTCCAACAGCATCCCGCAGATCGTTTCGAATGCATGATCGGTGACATGGGCGGACGGTTCGGCAGAGCACCACAAAACGGGAATGACATCAAATCCCGTTGCCTGTGCCGCGGCGGTGAAACCCGCGATCGGAAGGTTCATGCCCCCGGTTTCCAGAAGAACCTGTGAACCATGCAGCATTCCCGGCCAGGAATCCGCCATCTCAAACTCAGGCATCCCAGCTTTCGTTACACCGAAACAGTTGGTTTCATGTTGGAACCCCGCGATCACAATACGCTTGGTCGCCATTATGCGTGCTCAAACTCTTGTTCAGTACACACAGCGGAAAAAACCCTTTCGCCATAGCGGATGGTTTCAAGCACGACAGTGTCTGACAGGCGGTCCGGGTCGTGCAGTGGATTGCGCGAAAGAACAACAAAATCTGCAATTTTACCCGGTTCTATGGATCCGCGTTGATCTTCCTTGAACACCTGCCAAGCGGCTTCGATGGTTTGGGCCCGCAGGGCTGAAATAACGCTGATCTTCTGATCCTCGCCAAGCACACGGCCAGAAGCGGATTTTCGGTTCACCGCGCAATGGGCAAGATGGATTGGACGCGTCGGTGTGACCGAGGCGTCGTTGTGGATCGTGTATCGCACGCCATACCGTTCGGCTGACGCCGCCGGCGATATCCGTTCGGCTCGCTCGGGTCCCAGGAAAGTATCGTAATGACGATCCCCCCAAAAGAAGACATGGGCGGGAAAGAAGCTGACGGTCAGACCAAGCCGGGCCATACGCTCCAATTGGTCATCCCTCAGAACCTGGCCATGGATAATGGTATGTCGATGATCCTGGCGCGGGTGTGCAACAAGCGCCTTTTCCACCGCATCTATGAACATCTCGGCACCGGCATCGCCATTGCAGTGGCAGTGAATCTGCAAGCCCTGACTGTGGAGCTTTTCTACATCCGCAACCAGCTGCTCTTGCGAGGTATAGGTCATTCCACAAGGATTATCAGGGCTGGCAGGTTTGAAATATGGAGCAGACAAATACGCGGTCTGTAACTGAAAGGCCCCGTCCGTAAATAGTTTGCGCGGACCCAGCGAAAAATGCGGGTTGCCCGGCCAGCTCGTTCCAATCCAACGCGAAGATAACTCTGGCTCCAGATCTCCGACGGGCAAAAGCTCGATGTCAATTCCCGGATCCTGATCCGCAGGCAGGCTGGCGAAGTGGTCCAGCATGGGCTGCGATGCCCAGGCATTTTGGGCATAGGTCACACCATGGGCCAGGTATTCGCTGCGGCAGGCGTCAAAACCCCGCCAAAACCGGTCGCGGTCAATCAGGAAATCAGTATCGCCCATTTCACCCATGGCCGACAGCCCTTCCATCAATCCGGTCAGTGCTCCGGTTTCCGGATCGCGGCCATAACGGCCCCCCTCTGGATCAGGAGTTTCACGAGTTATCCCGCGTCTTTCCAGCGCGAGAGAATTTGCCACGCCATTATGACCCGACGCGTGAATGACCCAGATTGGATGGCGTTGTGACACGCCGTCCAGTTCGGCCCGTGTGGGCATTCGACCTTCCAGAATGGACGTATTGTCAAAGGACACCCCCATGACCCATTCACCCTCGGGTGTTGCACTCGCCTTTTCGTGAAGCCTGTCCAACGCCTGTGACATGTCTCTGCAATCCCCTAAAGGCGGCGAAGACAGATCGACACGGAACAGCTTAACAAAGCCGGGATCGGGAAAGTGCCCGTGTGGGTCGATAAAGGCGGGCATCAGGGTACGACCCTTCAGATCATGCTCGTGCGCATCCGAAGGCATGCGGGCGCGCAACTCAGCCTCGGCCCCCACTGCCTGAATTCTGTTGCCGTCAGTCAGCACCGCCTCTGGTGAAGAGTTCTGCGCATCCATAGTCAGGATGGTGCCGTTGAAGTAGAGTGTGCTTGGCATTGGATTTCCTAGTTACGACAGCGGGGCCAGACAACGCAGCCCATGGCCGCCCTTTACTTCCCATTCCGGGGTTTGGGTGCAAATGTCTCTGGCAAAGGGGCAACGCTCGCGAAACTCACAGCCAGATGGCCGCTTCAGCAGGCTGGGAGGCTCCCCTTTGAGGGCGATCCGTTCCAATCGCGCATCCGGGTCCGGCTCGGGGTTGGCGCTCAGAAGGCAGCGGGTGTAGGGATGGCGCGGGTTGTTGAAGATCGTTTCGGTTGTGCCCTCCTCGACCAAACGGCCCAGATACATGATGCCCATTCTGTCGGCCACGTGACGCACGACGCTGAGGTTGTGCGTGATGATGACCATCGCCAGCCCCAGCCTTTCGCGCAGTTCGTTGAGCAGGTTCAGCAACTCACCCTGAACCGAGACATCAAGACCGGCAGTCGGCTCATCCGCAAGGATCAGCTTGGGTTCCAGCGCCAGGGCGCGCGCGACGCCCACGCGCCGGGCCTGACCTCCTGACAGCTGATAGGGATAGCGATCGGCAAAATGCGCGGGCAGGTTCACCATTTCCAATAAGCGCTTGGCCTCGGCATCCAGATCGCGATCTTTCATACCCTGAATGCGATAGGGTTCGGTGATCAGGCTGCGGATTGTCAGGCGGGGCGACAGGCTACCGACCGGGTCCTGAAACATCATCGCCATGTCTTTACGCAGCGGGCGCATGACGCTTTCCGGCGCGCCCCGAATTTCCCGACCTTCGAATGTGACCGAACCGTCCTGTGCAGGCGCAAGACCCGCAATCGCGCGGATTACCGTCGTCTTACCCGATCCGCTTTCACCAACCAGAGCGTAAGTTTCGCCAGGTTCTACGGTAAAGCTGACACCCGCCAGAACATTGACCGGTCCATAACTGGTTTTAAGATCCACGACATTCAGCGAGCTCATGTTGCGACCTCCTCGTGGTTCAGCCAGCATGCGGCGTGGTGGCCTTCTTTCAGCTGATCCAGTGGCGGCACATCGGTCGCGCAGCGCGCCATGGCCTGATCGCAACGGTCCCGAAAGATGCACCCCCCGGGCAGGTTGGCCAGATCAGGCACTTCACCGGGGATGGTGGGCAAAACGCGGGCGCGTTCTTTGATGTGGCCGGGATCACATTCGATCAGACGACGTGTATAGGGGTGTTTAGGGTTGTGGAAAATCTCACGCACATCGCCGCTTTCGACAACGGCTCCTGCATACATCACCACCACCCGGTCGCAGAGTTCCGCGATCACGCCCAGATGGTGCGAAATAAACAGAATGGCACAATGAAACTCGCGCTGTAATTCTTGTAGGCGCTCGATGATCTGTACCTCAAGAGTGGCGTCCAATGCAGTGGTTGGCTCATCCGCGATCAAGAGGTCCGGCTCGGACATCAACGCCATTGCTATGGCGATCCGCTGGCGCATCCCACCTGAGAACTCATGCGGATACTGCTTCAGGCGCGCTTCGGGATCGGGGATGCCGACAGCACCCAGCATCTTGGCTGCGTGGGTCAATTTATCCGCCTTTGACTGCTTTGAGCGATGCTGAATGTCCAGCATCTGCTGCCCGATGGTCAGAACCGGATTGTGCGTTTGCATCGGATCCTGGAAGACAATGGATATGTCTGCACCGCGCAGGTCGCGCATCTGACGCTCGGAAGCCTTCAACAGGTCCTGCCCTTTGAAACGAACCTCACCTTGACGGAACCGCGTATTGGGGGCGGTCAGGCGCAGGATGGATGAGATCAGGGTGGATTTGCCGCATCCGGATTCCCCGACAATACCAACAATTTCACCCTTGTTGACGTTGAATGTGATGTTCCTCAGGGCCTTAAGGTCGCCACGGCCCGTTTCGTAGTCAACACTCAGGCGGTCGATTTCCAGCAGTGTATCGGTCATCGCTGTTTCCTCAATTTCGGGTCGACCACATCACGTAGGCTTTCGCCCAGGAAAGTGAATCCAAGTGTTGCCAGAATGATCGGCAGGCCCCCGCCCACCACCAGCCACGGTGTTTGGCGGATCAGGGAATAGCCATCCTTGAGCAAGGCTCCCCAACTGGGTGTCGGGGGTTTCACACCCAACCCCAAAAATGACAGCCCGGCCTCCAGCGCGATGACGGTGGGTATATCCATGGCTGCCAAGACAGCCAGAACCCCGATGATATTGGGTAGCATGTGCACACCCAGAATACGCGTCATGCTGGCCCCCATTGATCGCTCTGCCAGAATGAATTCGGAATTGCGAAGCGTCAGGGTCTGGGTTCGCGCCACGCGCCCATATGTCGGGATCGAGGTCGCCATGACCACGAATACAACTGTCTGCAAGCTGGGCCCGACAAGGGCCACAACAGCCAGTGCAAACATCACCGTCGGAAAGGACCGGATGGTATCGAAAAACAGCATCAGCAGGTTGTCGAGCCATTTCGGCCCGTACCCGGCTATCATGCCCAAAGTCAGGCCAATCGCCATCGCGCCGAAAACAGCTGGCAGCGCCACTTTAAGCGCAACCTGCCCCCCAGCAATCACCCGCGAAAACGTATCGCGACCCAGCTGATCCGTGCCCAACAGATGCGCCGCGGACGGCCCTTGCAGGCGGGATTTGATATCCATGGCAATGGGATCGTAAGGCACAATCCAGGCAGCAAATATCGCGCAGAACACGATGGTCCCAACGATTATCAAACCCATTAACCCAAGCGGGTCGCGGGCAACCCCGACTATGATCTGGCCAAGTTCGGAACGAGATTTTACCATCACTCCGCCTCCTTAATGAGCCGTGCGTGCGCGTGGATCGAGTAGCGCGTTGATCAGATCGGCCAAGGCGGTCGACACAACGAACAGTGCCGTTGATACAAGGACCGAACCCATCACAATCGGATAGTTTCGGGTCGTGATGCTGTCGATGACCAGCTTACCCAAGCCTGGTCGGGCAAAAACGATTTCGGCAAAAACGGCTGAGCTGAGCAGAAAGCCCATCCCGACCCCGATCACGGTGACCACGGGTAGAATTGCGATACGCAATGCGTAAACCATGACCACGCGACGTTCCGCGATACCAAAGGCCCGGGCGGTACGCACATGGCTTTCACCCATGACCTCGAGCATCGACGCCCGTACCAGCCGTGCGATATATCCTACCCAGCTGAGCCCTATGGCGAATGCAGGCAAAACCAGATGGTCAAGGCGGTCCCAGAACCCCTCTCCTGCCCCAATGGCGGGAAACCACTGCAAATTAACGGCGAAAACCAACAAAGCCAAAAGCGCAACAACAAAGGCCGGAGCGGCAACAAAACTGACGGAAATTGCGGCGGCGATCCGGTCGATCATCGTGTTTGGATGCGCAGCCGCATAAGCGCCAAGTGCGATACCAAGACTTGCGGACCACAGGATTGATGCAAAAATCAGCTCCAGAGTGAACGGCAATTGCTGAAACACAATCTCAGTCACAGACCGACCCGAGAAGACATCGGTGCCAAGGTCACCCTGCAAAAGGTTCGAGTAAAAGATCAGCAGCTGTTTCCAGATCGGTTGATCAAGACCAAGTGCGGCGGTGAGTTGGGCCTGAAGCTCGGGTGTGGCGCGCGGACCCAGCATGATCTGGACCGGATCGCCTGGTACAGCGCGGATCATCAGGAACATGACGGTGACCGCCACGAAAAGGATGAGCAGCGACAGCCCGAAGCGACGGGTTGCGAAGTTCAGCATGGCCAACTGGCTCCTTGTGGCTGGATGGCGTTGGTTATGGAGCGGCGAGTGTCAGCGCCCGCCGCTCCCTGTCGACCTGGGGAGGTCAGGTCGACTTGCCAAAGTAACGCAGCAGCGACAGCCCATCCGGGCGCAATGCAGGAATGACACCTGCGCTGTGAATGACCGGTGTTGCCTCGTGTGTGATGAAGCGATAGGCACCGCTTTCTTCCATCAAGTCCTGCGCACGCTGGTACATTTCAGCCCGCTTTGCGATATCTGTTTCCCCAGCCGCAGCTTCGTGGATTTCGTTGAACTCTGCGCTGTTAAAGCGTTCCCAATTCCACTTGCCAATTTGCTCGGGCGTAAACCACGACGTCGCATAATACGGGTCCGGCGTCATCGAATAGCGGTTCAGAACAAGTTGCAGGTTTTCGTTGTCGCCAGACGCCCAGAACGCACCGGATTCCAGAACATTCACCTCAACTGTGATACCGATTTGCGCCAGCGTCGCCTGAATGATCTGTGCAGTTGTCGTGAACGTTGTCTTGTTTAGCGTGTCGAGGGTCAGAGTGACGTTGGTTTCACCCGATTCCGCAAGCAGTTGCGCCGCTTTTTCGAAATTTGCCTCAGGTGGCACCAGCGAAGACGGCCGATGCCCTGCCAGACCCGGAGCAATGATCCCGGTTGCCGGCTCGGCTGCACCAAAATAGGCAGCCTCCAGAATGCTGGGGACATCTATGGCATGTTGAATCGCCTGCCGCAGCTTCTGATTTTGCAGCTTTGGATGTTCAACATTCATTCCCATCCAGACATAGTAAAGCGAGGGTTTCTCAACCAGCGATCCCCCATTGGGAACACCAGCGCGATAACGTTCGACTGAACCCAGCGACACGCGAGTTACGTCCAGTTCGCCCGCTTCAAACGCGATCTCGGCGGTGTTTTCGTCGTCGATCGGATAGATCTCGATTGTGTCCCAGGTCGGAGCATCGCCCTTCCAGTCAGGGTTGCGCTTAAGAACCGTTTTTTCCTTGGGCGACCAGCTGTCCCGCAGATATGGGCCGGACTCTGCCACCGGATCAGCACCGATCCGGCCACCGGCTGCTTCGACCGCTGCTTTCGAAACAATGTTTCCGGTGATGTAAGGCAGGGCAATGGACCAAATCGGTGCGAAGGGTTTGTTCAACACAATCGTCCCTTCGCGTTCACCGGTCACTTCAACATGGCTGAACGGTCCCAGGTCGGGTTTGTTTGGGCTGTCGGTCGCGTCATCCACGATCCGTTCCATGCTGAACTTGACGTCCTCGGCGGTCATGGCGCCAAAGCCGTTGGTGAAGCCGATATCGTCACGCAATGCAAACTTGATATGGGTGGGGTCAACCTGCTCGATCATCGTTGCCGCGTCGAGCTGCCAGCCCCATTCCTCGCCTGGCTTATACTGGATCAGCTTGTTGTAGATCGAGGCATGTACCTCTTCTTCCACGACACCAACCGAGTGGGCCGGATCCATATTCTGTGCATCGCCATAGGCCCGTACCCGCAGAACACCGTCGTCTGCTGCAAATACGCGATTTGCCCACCCCATCGGAAGCGCCGAGGTCGCTCCAAGCGCGGTTGCGCCTTTCAGGAACCCGCGACGACCAACATTGGCCTTTGTCCATTCTATCTTCATAGTATCCTCCCTAGGATTAAGTCAGAGAAATCCGCGTGGAATGGTTTCCGACCATTCCTTTGTCAGGACTTCGGTTTCATCGGCACCTTCGGTGGCGCGAAGTTTGCGGTAGAGGTAGAAATTCTGCATGTCGCAACTCATGCGGCACTCGGTCGAGATGGCGACCTGCCACTCCGCCCGTTCGAATGTGAATTTCCAGGCCGTCTCAAACCGGGCAGTGGCCGGGTCATCCGGGTGAATGCCGTAATGCATGCGCACATCACTGCCGACAATCAGGCCGTGATAGGGATCGCGTGATTTACCATAGTCGTCAAACGTCTCAAGCACGATCCGGCCGTCTTCTGTTTCTTTACGTTCGGAATGCGACGCAGGTGTCCGCAATTGATCGGCTGAAAGAACCGGAAACTTCGGCGCCGGACCGGGTTCGGAAGCTTGGATTTCACGCGATACTTCGCGCACCGGCAAATGCAGGGCGCAATCCTGCAAATGCAATGTTACCTGTGCCTGGTTTGGCGATGGCCAGATGATCGGCCAGTAGGACGTCGACAGGGCCAGCCGCAACACATGACCCTCACGCAGTCGATGCGCACATTCGTTTAGGGCAATCTCGGCCTCATATTCCTCGCCGGGTTGTAAGAATTCAGGTGTCTCGTGATCGCGGAAATGGCATAAGTTCAACGACCGGTAGCTGATGCGCTGTGAAATACCCTCGGGTGATACATCGCATAGGCGCGCAATAATCTGAGCGACAGGCTTGTCTACTGAAAACCGAAACTTCAGTCTTGCGCGCCCCAACAATTCCAGCGGCGCCCGCAATGGCGCGCTGTCAAAGCACAGCGACAATGCATCGTCGCTTGCCTGGTCGTCGGGCAGCTCGTTATCGATCCGCATACCTGCACAAAAATACCCGCTTTGCATGCCCAAATGGCAGGGCGACGAAATGGCTGCGGAACCTTGGGCTGGACTAGGGGAAAATTCGCCCGGTGCCAGATGCCAGATCTGTTCATGTACGTGCGGCGATGGCCAGCGACCTTCAGCTATCCAGCGACCTTGCCGAGGGCTGTTTTTCGGTGTCGGGTTGAAATGCTCCTGCATGTATGTCCGGTACGCAGGCAAATCTTCTGCGCCGTTTTCCTGTTCTTTCAACCAGCGATCAAACCAGCCGATGACTTCGGAATGGAAATCCGCAGGATCAATTTTCGAGATATGCGCGTATCGATGTTCCCATGGCCCGATGACGGCCTTGGT
The DNA here is from genome assembly GCF_056541905.1 of Ruegeria sp. AF5. Classification (NCBI taxonomy): domain Bacteria; kingdom Pseudomonadati; phylum Pseudomonadota; class Alphaproteobacteria; order Rhodobacterales; family Roseobacteraceae; genus Ruegeria; species Ruegeria sp. AF5. The sequence continues at coordinate 10,694 of NZ_JBQFYZ010000028.1, read as the reverse complement.
GGGCGATGTCAGGTTGGCTGTCAAAGCAGGCGGGGCATTTACATACGCATCTGCCCAGCCGGTTATGGCCAAAACCGGGGTTTGGATAGCAGACCAGTCTTCGCAAACCGAGCCGTGCTTCCAGTATGTGTCCCGTGTCTGATGACGCAGCCAATCGGCGGCTGAAAATGGAACGTTTTGCAGCCGCATCAGCCAATCCTCTCGCCAGTCTGCGCGTAAGGCCGGATCTGCGGGCCTGGTCAGATAAGCGAACATCTGACTACCCCAGTTCATGTTGTCGCTCAGCAGGCAACCACCCATGAAATGGATGTCATCTGCATAGCGATCCACGGTCGAGGCGACGCTGACGACGGCCTTCAACGCAGGCGGTTGCCGGAAAGCCAGTTGCAAACCATTAAACCCACCCCAAGATATTCCGATCATCCCAACGTGACCGTCGCACCAATCCTGCGCTGCGATCCATGCGATGACTTCTTCACCATCACTCAGTTCCTGTTCCGAGTATTCATCGTCGAATTGCCCTTCGCTGTCGCCCGTACCCGCTATATCGACCCGAACGCAGGCATAGTCAGCCTCGGCAAATACCTTATGTGTTGTTTCATCCCTGGGCGCTGTGCCGTCGCGTTTGCGGTAAGGCAGGTATTCCAGAATGGCCGGAGCTGGACCGGTTTCGGGTAACCAGAGTCGAGCAGCAAGCCTCCGCCCGTCGGAGAGTGTGATCCATGTGTTTTCGACGGTTTTAACTGGCATCCGAGAGCTTGTTTTTTGCGAGCTGATGCCGAAGAAGAAAACAATTTGCAGAAAAAACAAATTGTGCAATCTTATGCGAAGTGATGCTATTTGCAGCGAAATAGCGTCAAATAGCGAAGGGTTTTTCCATGTCCCAGTATTTTCCTGCCAACCTGAAGTCGCTATGCGCAGAACACGGCAATATTTCAAAGATTTGTCGGGATATTGGCGTCAACCGGCAGCAATTCAATCGGTATCTGAATGGCTCCAGCCTGCCTTCGGCCCACAACATGCGTCGGATCGCGCGCCATTTCGGCCTGACAGAAGCCGAACTGTTCGCTGAAACTGCTTACTTTGAGCAAATGCTAAAGGACGTCTTACCACCATCCGGAAAAACGCCCGCAGACGCGTTTCTGGATCCTTTTCGGGGCCAACACAAAAACCTCAGGCGCTATGTTGGTTTCTATCACTCGTTTTTCTGCACGCCTTCCTGGGAAGGGAAGATATTTTGTTCGTTAATCCGTATTCAGGAAGTTGATGGGCTTTTCACAATCCGGTCCCGCGAAATTGCCACATCACAAGACAAAAGCATGCACCAGATTTCCCGTTACGTTGGTTTGGTGACAATGCGGGGAAACAGGATATTTATAACCGAACATGAGTTGATGCGCGAAGGCAGCGTTGCCAATACCATCTTATATTCAGCGCACCGCCAGCAACTAAAGTATCTGCGGGGAATGACGATGGGTGTTGCTTGGCGCCCTTACCCGCATCCCTACGCCGCCAAAACAATCTGGAAGCGCCTGCACGAGCGGGTAACCGCGCGTGAGGCCATTGCCGCCTGTGGTATCTACTCAACCCATAGTACCAAGATTGATCCAACTGTCAGGAAACACCTTACCGAGGAGTGAAGTGTCGGAAGGATGTATGTGACGCTCTGTTTTTTCTGGATCACACCCGGCATATCAATTTGGCTTTGCTATTCTGCTTACGCGTGTCCTTTTGGTGGTGCGCGGGTGTAAAGGTACTAGGGACGTTACCGTTTTTTGTACCGTAGCCCATAGATAGTGACCCAACAGTTCATAGTGACACGATCAACTCGAGCTTTTTGCTCCGATAGTCACTGTCTGGTCCAATCAAACCGGACACGTGTTCATCAGAATGATCGCTTTTCTCGTATTACTCGTCCAGATATGCGAAAGCCGATATCCTTGTTCCTTGCCGTCGCGGTCTAAAGCAATTTCTGCACCGAAGATCAGACTGAATCCGCGTGCGTTTCCAATAACGGCACGTTTCTGAGCCAGCGCTTCCATTCATTTGCGAGCATGCAATCCCACATTTTTCGCGCTCTCCAGCAATTGCTGTCTTTGATCTCTTCCAATACCGCCATCGCTGCAGCACAGAAAACGGGGTTGCTATTAAACGTATTGAAATAGCGATAGCACTTAAGAAAAGTAACAAAGAATTCTGCTCGTGTAACAACACCACCCACCGGATGGCCGTTCGTCTTTGGTTTCCCCAGTGTCACGATACCTGGCAGGATACTCCTTCACCCCTAACAAAATGGACCGGGTCGCCTTAGAGGGATAATACATTGGGTCCAAGCAGCTTTGTCTTGTCGGCAATAAGCTGACCTTTTTCCTGTAATGGTATGCAACTTTCGCAGGTATCCCTCGAGGCGGCGCCACGGCGTCCGAAGGTTAAATGCATTTGTTGGAATGACGAAGGTCAGCGATTTTTGCTGATTACACCCTGCTCGACCCAGGCATCAAATTGCACGAGGACCGCTTCGCTGAACGTGTGGTCGTTGATATGAGCGTCAAGTTCTGTCATCGGCACACGACCCGGTATAACCATGCGTGCCTCATCCACCATATCTGCCAGTGCATCAGGGTCATGCGCCGCCTCGCCTTCTTTGTCCCATGCTTCAACCCCCTGAACAGGCAGGAAAAAGTGGACAGGTCCCGTTGCGGCCTCCATTCGGTTGGCCAGTTCACGGATCCAAGCGCGGCGTTCATCCCCATTGAAGACGGAACTCTTGATCAGTCGGTTATGCACGTGAAACGGACGATCTGAATATTGGTCGGGGATGTCCTGCCAGCCCGCGAAATCCAACAGGTCCAACGCTCCGGGCGCGATCATCTGCGGTGTGCCTACGCGACCTGCACTGGTTACACGCTCCTCGCCGCTGGACACGACAGAGCCCGCCATAAAATTTCCGAATTCCTGCATACAGAAATCCATCACGCAGGCAAATGCGCCCTCGCCAGCCAGCTTTTCAAATGCCATGCCACCCATGCCGGTAGAGTGGAAAACCGCCACCTCAAAACCGCGTTCCTCCAACGCCGGTTTCAACGTCTTCATGTAGCGCAGACAAGACGAGCCAAGACTGGTCATTCCAATCAATGGCTTGCTGCGGTCAGGTGCAATAGCGGCCTTGGTCGCGCCAACAACTGCCCCGGCTGCCTGGCTGAGTGAAGACTGGCAAATCGAGTTCATACCATAGAGCCCGCCGGCCCACAGGATCATCTGAATATCCGGCGCCAGACGATGCGGAGGGATCAGAGGAGAAAAGCTGACCGTAGACACAATGTATTTTGGCACACCCATCGGCAGCGCTTGTGCACAGTCCAGCGCCAGATCGGTGCCCATGGTACCGCCGGTGGCCAGCATCCCGTCAAAGCGGCCATCGGCATAGGCCTGGGCAACCACTTTTGCGGCACCCGCGGACATTACCCGAAAAGCTTTATTTTCATCCCCCTGTGCGATGACTTCATCAATGGTCATGCCACCGGCAGAAGCGACGTCGTGCTTTGAGATGTCTGTTGGCGTCTTGGGATCACCCAGCACTGAGACATCCATTGTCAGTACATCAGCGCCCTGTGCGCGAATTGCGTTTTCAATGAAACGCATCTCGGCTTCTTTCGTGTCATAGGTGCCGATCAGCAGGATCGTTTTCATAGTCATAAGCTCCTCCTTCGTTCCGCCGCCATTCAGAGCTTGATCCAGGCCGTTTTCAGGTCGAAGTATTTCTCAAGCGCGTGCAAAGACTTGTCGTGCCCATTGCCGGACTGGCGCACTCCTCCAAGCGGTACGGTCAGATCAGCACCGCCATAGGTGTTCACATGCACGACGCCTGTGCGGATACCAGCCACCATACGGTGGGCGCGGCCAAGGTTAGATGTCCAGACACCGCCAGCCAGGCCATACACGGTGGCGTTCGCCAACCGGATCGCGTCTTCTTCGTTTTTGAAGGGGGTCACCGCCAGAACGGGGCCAAAGACTTCGTTCTGAAACAAGTGGTCCGTCTCTTTTACACCGGCCATTACGGTCGGAGACATATAATAGCCGCCACTCTCCATCAGGATGCGATTACCACCGGTGCGCCGCTCTGCTCCTTCCGCCTCGGCTTTGGCAACAAAATCCAGATTGGCCTCAAGTTCCGGCAGGCTGTGAACGGCACCAATCTGGCTGTTCAGGTCCAGCGGATCGCCGACGCGAAAGTTTTCAGCATGGCGCGAGACCTCGGCCACGAAATCCTGGTAGATATCTTCCTGAACAAGAAGGCGAGAGCCAGCAACGCAGACTTGACCGGAGTTGCGGAAGATACCTGCCGCGGACACTTTGGCGGCCTCGGCCAGATCCGGGGCGTCGTTGAAGACGATGTTGGCGGACTTGCCGCCCAACTCAAGGTAGCAGCGCTTCAGATTGGAACGAGCTGAATACTCCAGCAACCGACGACCCGTCGCACCTGACCCAGTGAACACCATAATGTCCACATCCATCGACAGTGCCAGTGCCTCGCCCACAACCGAGCCGCGCCCTGTCACGACGTTGAACACGCCATCCGGAACCCCGGCTTCAGCAGCCAGTTCAGCAATCTTCAAAAGGCTGAGCGAAGCGCTTTCTGCGGGTTTCAATACTACGGAATTGCCTGCCGCAAGGGCCGGAGCAATTTTCCAGCTGCCGATCATCAGCGGAAAATTCCACGGTACGATTGCACCCACCACGCCGACCGGGGCATGGTGTACCAGGCCAAGAATATCGTGACTGGTTGGCGCGATCTGGCCATAAATCTTGTCGATTGCTTCGGCATAGTACCGAAATGTCGCCGCCGCCGAAAGCGCCTCGGCTTTATAGGCCATGCTGATCTCGGTGCCGTTGTCGCGCACCCCCAGAACAGAGATGTCCAGCGCACGCTCTTCGATCAGATCCGCCAGCTTCAGCAACACTTTCTTGCGTCCTGACGGTGCCATTTCGGACCATCGCCCATCCTCGAAAGCAACCCGAGCGGCCAGGACGGCAGCTTCAATGTCCGCCGCGCTGCCATCGGCGATCCTAGTCAGAGGTCGGCCGTCGATGGGGGACAACACTTCAACCTGTGCACCCGTTTCACCGCCAGTGAAATTGCCGTTAATGAAATGGCCGCGCGGGGCGACTTGCTGCATTCGCAGCGCGTCGATTAGGGACTGATCCATGGATATTCTCAACCTTGTTGATTTGGGTGATCTGCATCGACGGGTTCGGCGTTTGGTTCTGGTCGCAGCTTATTTCTGAACTCGAAGTACAGAGCCCGAAAGTGCAGAATGAGGATCAGAACAATCATACCGAACAAGATGGCGGCAATCGGTCTATCAACAAAATCCAGCGGTGAATTAACCCGAGCCATGGCGCTGCGGAGCTTGACCTCCATAATGCCGCCCAAAACCATGCCGAGGATGATCGGAACGATCGGCAAGTCCAGCCGTTTGAGGATCAGACCGAACACTCCAAATGCCGCGGCCAATGCACAGTCGGTGATCGAGTTGCGCAGGCTGTATACGCCGACAAACGCCAGGATCAGGATCATGATGCCCAGAAAACGAGTTGGAATCTGAATGATCTTGAGCAGCAAGTTGGTCGAGAACAGCAAAAACACCAGAACGATCACGTTCAGCAGGATCAACGCCATATAGAGGGCCATGACGAAATCCATCTGGTTTTCGAACAGCTGCGGCCCGGGTATCACATTGTGCACGTAAAAGACTGACAACATCATTGCCGTCAGTGCCTCGCCAGGAATACCCAACGCCAGCAGCGGGATCATCGCCGCTCCGGGCACAGCATTGTTTGCGGATTCAGAAGCCACAAGCCCCTCGGGCGAACCATCACCAAAGGCTTCTGGATTTTTGGAGGTTTTTTGAGCGTATGTGTAAGACAGGAACTGCGAGGTGAACTCGCCGGTGCCCGGCACCATGCCCATGAACACGCCGATGCTGGATGACACGGTTGCAATACGCTTGAGGCCAAGCAGCTCTATTAATCCCGCAAAGATGCTTCCGCCAACATGTGCTTCACCCGGTGCATGGTTTTTTTCCAGCAACAGAAGCAATGCCTGACTGATTGCGAACAGTCCCAGCACAACAACAATCAGGTCTACCCCTGACGCCAGCCAGCTTTGCTCGAACGTGAAACGGCGGGTGTATTTGACCGGCTCCAGCCCGACAGTGTTCAAGAACAGACCAAATGCCGCCAGCATGCCCGCTGCAAAGATCTGGCCGCGATGAGCGAGAATTACCAATATGATGCCAAGCAACGCGGCTAGGAAAATCTCACGGCTGCCAAAATGCGGGGCAACGAGTGCTAGGACGGGAGACAAGAGCATAAGGCAAATTATCGAAAAGATGCCTCCAAAAAATGACGCCGAATAGGCCAGTGACAACGCCCGATGACCCTGGCCGCGCTTCGTCATTGGATAGCCGTCATAGGTGGTCAAGGCATTGACTGCAGTGCCCGGTGTATTGATCAGGACGGCAGGGATTGCACCGCCATACATCGAGGACCCATAGATGCCTAGCAGCAGGGTCAGGCCAACGATGGGTTCAAACGCGAAAGTGGCGGGTAACAGAATGGCAATTGCCACCGGCGCTCCCACCCCTGGCAGAGCGCCAATAATCACGCCTCCGATTGACCCGATTAAAAGCGCAACGATTACCGGCCACTGCGCAAGTATCGAAAAACCTGATAATAGAGCATCCATCAGCGAAACCTCAAAGATACGTCAGCGCAAACGCGCGAACCGTGTCGGGTAAATACTCATAGAGAGCGCCGGCCGGGATTTTCACCTGCAAGAAAGCCCTGAAGATGACCGTGACACAAACGCCGAACAATGCGGCACAACCGATACCCTTAGCATCGCGAAACCCGTTGCGAATTGCCAAAAACACGGCAAATATTACCGTCGCGGGAAGATACCCAAGCAAGGGAACAGCTTTTACGTAAACGAGGAAGTAGAAAACATATTCAAACGACCTCAACCAGAATGCCACTTCGGTCCACCGTCCGTGACGCCGCTGTGACATTGCTGAACTGAGCCAGTGCAGAAATCCGAAAATCACCATGGCCCAGAGGGCTATCATTGGCCAAAGACTGGGTTGCGCAAACCACTTGGTTCGCTTGACGATTTGTGTCTGCTCGTCCAGCTGCATTAACAAAAAGACAGCAAACGCAAGGAACACGAACGCAAAAACTACATCGCCAGGACGGCGATATCGTTTGAACATGTCCTGTAAGGTTTTCGCGATCATCTCTACCTCCCCACCGATTAAAATAGGCCCGGCAGTTTGAATCCTGCCGGGCCAATCTTGAGTTATTCGCCCAGAATCTCTTCGATTTTGGCGAAAGAGGCTTTGTCTTTTTCAATCTGCGCGTTGGAGGCGTCCGGGTCCTGCCAGTAGATCAGTGCACCTGTTTCCTCGGCAAGCTGCTTGGCTTTGTCGGAGCTCAGAGCCTTTTGAGCGGCTGCCGCGATCTTCTCGCGCGCCTCTGCCGGGGTGTCTTTGTGAACGAACAGACCGTTCCATAGTGCCAAAGGCAGGTCAGGATTTAGCTCGACAACAGTCGGAGTGTCAGGGACCAGGGGAATCCGCTCACCGCCGATGCTGGCCAGAACATTCACCTGATCTAAGCAGGGTAGTATAAGTTGAAGTGTCGTGTTGATCACGTCCACGTCGCCTGAAGTCAGGGTGTTGCAGTCCAGAGCATCAAATGCGGCTTCACTGGCGAAATCAAACCCGCTGCTGACAGCAGCTGCGAATGTCACCTGGGTGGGGGGCAGGACAGAGCCGAAATGCCCCAGTGCAACATCGTTATCTTTGCCATGTTCCACCAACTCCTCCCAAGATGAGAAGGGTGCGTCTTTGCTGGACGCTATCACGAACGGATAGGTCAGGAAGATGCCAATTGGGTCAAATGGGTTGGGGTTCAGCTCTGGAATGCCAATCTCGGGGCCAATCACCGGCACGCCTATTACAAAAGAGCCGACCGTATAGCCATCGCTCGGAGCAGTGGCGACTTCGACAGCACCAGGGAACGGACCACCACCACCGCCAGGCTTGTTCACGACTGCTGCTGGTACGCCGTACATTTCCTGAAATTCATCTGCGATCAGACGTGTCAATACATCCTCCAGATCGCCCGGAGGCCACGGAACGACGAAGGATACAGGTTTCTCTGGATACTCAGCGAAAGCAGCTGATGCAGAGACCGCCATTACGGCAGCGGTAAGAATTTTCTTCATAGACTCCTCCCATTGATGGTTCAAATAATGAACCGATAAGTCATGTTTATTGTTGCGTTGTTAATTACATTGTGTCAAGTATTCTCTTAAGGAGGAGGAGTAACTTATGGGAACTGCTCTTAATGCTTTGAGATTGTTGGAGTTATTCTCCAACGCACGGCCCGAAATCGGGCTGACCCAGATGGCTCGGCTATCTGGTGTCAATAAGGCGACTGTTCTTCGGCATCTGCGTGAACTGGAAGAGTTCGGATTGATCGAGCAGAATCAGGGAACAAAATCCTTTATGATTGGCCCGGCGGCACTGCGTCTTGCCGCGTTACGCGAGATTGCAAATCCCGGCCTCAAAGCAGCGCGCCTCAAAATGCAGGCCGCGATGCAACAAGCAGGAGAAAGCCTGCACCTTTCTCTTCTGGAAAATGATGTTCTTCAAACGGCGCTAGTGGTCGAGACAACTCAGCACAGCGTTCGAGTTAGCCTAGACCCCACGGAAGTCCTTCCGCTCAACGCCACAGCCTCAGGGTTGTGCATGCTTTGTTTTGGCCCTCCTGCACTTTTGGAAGGCCTCAAAAATCGCGACTTGCCCCGTATTACTGCCTCTACGCTAACGAACCTTGAACTCATTCAAGAACGTCTCGTCGAAGTAAAGGAAACCGGTTGGTCCTATAGTAACGGAAGTTTCGAAACCGGTGTTCATGGCTTTGCAGCCCCGGTTTTCGGAATTGATCAACTGGCGCTTGGGACGGTTTCATTCGCGGTTCCTGAAATCAGAACCGCAGGCGACCGGCAGCCGCCCCTACTGAATACCCTGAAACAAGTTTCGCAAGAGCTTACGGCAATCTTTGGTGGCCAGGCTCCTGCAAACTTTCCAACTGAGTTTCGACCGAGTGTTCGGTCGGACGAAATTCCCGGAGAATTTTGAAATGAAGGATTCCAACTTCCTGAAGGAAAACAACGCCCGCTATTTTTGGCACCCGATGGCGCACCCTGCCGACAGCCAAAAGAACCTACCAACCATTTTGGTCGGCGGCGAAGGGGTTAGCATCATCGATGTGGACGGCCACAAGGCCATCGACGCCGTGGGAGGGTTGTGGAACGTCAATCTGGGTTATTCCTGCGAGCCAGTGAAGCAGGCGATTGCCGACCAGCTGAACGCTTTGCCCTATTATTCAACTTTCCGTGGCACCAGCAACGACAAGGCGATCGAATTGTCATACGAGCTGGCCCGGTTCTTCGAGCCAGATGGATTGACCCGCGCGTTCTTTACTTCGGGCGGCTCCGATTCGGTTGAAATCGCACTGAAATTGGCACGACAGTACCACAAGGTACGCGGCGAGGACGGGCGCACCAAATTCATAAGCTTGAAACAGGGGTACCACGGGACCCATTTCGCTGCAGCGTCGGTCAACGGCAACCAGAAGTTCCGTGCTGCCTACGAACCGATGATGCCTGGATGTTTCCACATCCCGGCACCATGGACTTATCGCAATCCCTTCGACGAGACCGATCCCGAGCGTTTGGCACAGCTTTGCGTCAAAGCATTGGAAGCTGAGATTGCGTTCCAGGGCGCAAATACTGTTGCAGCGTTCATCATGGAACCTGTTTTGGGTGCTGGTGGTGTAATTCCACCGCACGAGAGCTTCATGCCGTTGGTGCGCGAGGTCTGCTCGAAACACGGCGTTCTGTTGATCTCGGATGAAATTATCACAGCCTTTGGCCGCACCGGCAGCGAAAGCGGAGCCCGGCACTGGGGTGTGCAGCCTGACATTATGACGACGGCCAAGGCTATTACGAACGGGTATTTCCCATTCGGCGCTGCGATGATTTCCGGTCAAGTTGCCGAAGTGTTCGAACGCGACACCACTGGCAAAGCGTCCGTCGATCAGGGCTACACCTATTCCGGCCATCCGGTCGGAGCGGCAGCAGCCTTGGCAGCACTTGCGGAAATTAACCGCCTGCGGGTGTGGGAGAACGCCGCCGCTCGTGGGGATGAACTGTTTACCGGCCTGAAAAGGCTGGCCGACAAGTACGACGTGGTCGGCGACGTGCGCGGCGGTGAGGGCCTGATGTGTGCGCTGGAACTGGTCTCGGATCGCAGCACCAAAGCACCGATTGCCAAACATCTTCCGTTGCAGGTGCAGAAGGTTGCATATGATGACGGTGTCATGGTCCGGGTGTCGGGTAACAACATTATTCTGTCGCCACCACTGATCATCACGGCTGACGATGTGTCCAAGATCCTGTCGTCGCTGGATACCGGTTTGGCGAGCCTTTAAAATCTTCCCTGACCTCGCCGTTACAAGGCGGGGTCAGACTTTGACGGCTTGTAGTTCTTCGAGCAGGTCGAGGAGTTGGTTGAGTTTTTCTCGTCCCATTTGTTTTTCGATGCTTTGGTAGATCTGGAGAGAGG
>NZ_JBQFYZ010000027.1:0-30981 GCF_056541905.1 Ruegeria sp. AF5 | reverse complement strand
CTTGCTGCATCATCAGAACGCGGCGTAGATTGAAACTGCGGCGAGCCTGATCCTCCTAAGCCAATCAAACGCTCGTGTTCCAAATCATTCGATGACGGACAATCGGTTAGTTCTAATCCCTCAGTCATCCGCGCTTTGAATGATTGAAAGTCTCCGCGAGTAATCTCGTCACGGTTTTTGTCGTCTCCGGCGAGTTGCTGCGCGAGTTTTTCCTTTCGGAAGTCCAGCAGAAAACGGGAAAATCGAGCGTTCAATTCGGAGTACTGAGGGGACTCCTCGATAGGCGATTTGTTTTTCATCAATTCGGTATCCGATAGCCATGGAACTGCCCGAGCGGTTTTGCTGGGCAAGTACAACATTCTGGTCAGCTTTTGCGTGTGACGCGTATGAGACGATTTGGTTCCATGGCCACAGTCTTGAGATTTTCTGGTCTTGGTCAATAGCGCGAATGTTATCGACGGTCGCCTAACGCAGAACAATCTCAGAACTCTACAGGAATCTTTTTTATTTTATTTCAAAGTCTTAAGAATCTGCGGGCATTAAAGACCGTTCAAATGGGCGCAAAAATCAACCTTATGGGCTATTTATGCCCACCCACACAACATTTGTGCAGCGCTTCATACCTATCCGCATTTGGAATGACCGCAGCTGCGGCAGGTCATGCAGCCTTCGATCATGACCATGTCGTACTGACCGCAGGACGGGCAGGCTTTGCCACGTGGCGCGTCCAGGTTCACCACTTGCGCCTGGGGATCGGATTTCAACCCCATCCCTTCGCCTTCCAGAAAGCCGATGGCGACCATGTGCTGTTCGATCACGCCCCCGATCGCGGCCAGGATCGATGGGATATACTTGCCTTTGACCCACGCCCCGCCGCGCGGGTCGAAAACGGCTTTCAGCTCTTCGACCACAAAGGACACGTCCCCACCCCGACGGAACACGGCCGAGATCATCCGCGTCAGCGCCAGTGTCCAGGCGTAATGTTCCATGTTCTTGGAGTTGATGAACACTTCGAACGGGCGGCGGCGGCCCGAGATGATGATGTCGTTGATGGTCAGATAAATCGCGTGCTCGCTATCGGGCCATTTCAGCTTGTAGGTCGACCCCTCCAGCGATTGCGGGCGATCCAGCGGTTCGGACATGTAGATGACGTCGCCGCCTTCAATTTCATGAGGCGCATTCGCGCTTTCCCCCGGCACCTTGTCATCGCTTTCCGAAACGGTCAGAACCGAGCCGGTCACATCGTTGGGGCGATAGGTCGTGCACCCTTTGCAGCCCTGATCCCAGGCCTGCAAGTAGACATCCTTGAATGCGTCAAAGCTGATATCTTCCGGGCAGTTGATGGTCTTGGAGATCGAGCTGTCGATCCATTTCTGCGCTGCCGCCTGCATCTTGACGTGATCCGACGGCGTCAGGGTCTGGGCATTGACGAAATAGTCCGGCAGAGCTGCGTCGCCAAACTTGTCGCGCCACATCTGAACGGCGTAATCCACGACCTCTTCTTCGGTGCGCGAGCCGTCTTTTTGCAGAACCTTGCGGGTGTAGGCATAGGCAAAGACCGGTTCAATCCCTGACGACACGTTCCCGGCATAAAGCGAAATCGTGCCCGTGGGCGCAATCGAGGTCAGCAGAGCGTTGCGGATACCATGTTCGCGGATCGCATCGCGGACGTCGTCATCCATTTGCTGCATCGTGCCGCTGGCCAGATATTTCTCGGCGTCGAACAGGGGGAACGCGCCTTTCTCCTTAGCCAGATCGACCGAGGCCAGATATGCGGCGCGGGCGATTGCGTGCAACCAGCGTTCCGTCTGGCGCGCCGCCTCGTCGGACCCATAGCGCAGGCCCAGCATCAGCAGCGCATCCGCAAGACCCGTCACGCCCAGCCCGATGCGGCGCTTGTCCTGCGCTTCCGCCTCTTGCTCGGCCAGCGGGAATTTCGAGGCGTCCACGACGTTATCCATCATGCGCACGGCTGTCGCGACCAGTTCCTGCAACGCCGGTTCATCCAGATGCGCGGCATCCCCAAATGGTTCGGCAACCAGCCGCGCCAGATTGATCGAGCCCAGCAGGCACGCCCCGTACGGCGGCAGAGGCTGTTCGCCACAGGGGTTCGTCGCGGCGATGGTTTCAACATAGCTCAGGTTGTTGGCCTGATTGATGCGGTCGATGAAGATCACGCCCGGTTCGGCATAATCATACGTGGCCTGCATGATCTTGTTCCACAGATCGCGCGCCTGCACGGTATGATAGATCTTGCCGTCAAACTGCAACTCCCATGGGCCGTCGGCCTTGACCGCCTCCATGAAGGGATCGGTCACCAGCACCGACATGTTGAACATGCGCAGGCGGGCCGGGTCGGATTTGGCGGTGATGAACTGTTCGATATCGGGGTGATCGCAGCGCATGGTGGCCATCATCGCCCCCCGGCGCGAACCCGCGGACATGATCGTGCGGCACATTGCGTCCCACACATCCATGAAGCTGAGCGGGCCAGAGGCATCTGCCGCCACACCTTTCACATCCGCGCCGCGCGGGCGAATGGTCGAGAAATCATAGCCGATCCCGCCCCCCTGCTGCATGGTCAGCGCGGCCTCTTTCAGCATGTCAAAGATACCGCCCATGCTGTCGGGGATGGTGCCCATAACGAAGCAGTTGAACAGTGTCACCTGCCGCGCGGTGCCTGCGCCAGCAGTGATGCGCCCGGCGGGCAGATATTTGAAATCTTCCAGTGCCTCGTAGAACCTGTCTTCCCAATGATCCGGGTCGTCCTCGACCCGCGCGAGGTCACGGGCGATGCGTCGCCAGCTGTCTTCAACCGTCTGATCGATGGGCGTGCCATCCGCCTGTTTGAAGCGGTATTTCATGTCCCAGATCTGCTCGGCGATGGGGGCGGCAAAGCGGCTCATATCGAAACTCTATCTATAGTGTGAGTTAGTAAGAAATCCTCTATATATGATATTCAGGGCTTCATTCCAGCAAAAAAACTGCTGTATTCCAATTGACCATAGACCACACAATAGGCAAATTGATTGGTAATTTCTTGAGGGCTCTCGTAGCTCTCAAGAAACGGTGGAGATGGAGGGACTCGAACCCTCGGGGCGTTGGATAGGAAGCCGCACCCCGCACCATGCCATCCCCTGCATTGGCTCCTCGACCCGGTCGGGGAGCCAATCTTTACAATTTATCGAAATCATCATTTTGAGTTATCGACTCAGTATACTGCATACCGCTCTGTGATTCCCTGTGCTGAAAGAGGTATCCAGACTAACACCCACTACACCTTGATGAAAGCCAATCCTGAGCTACAATGGATAGATAGCCAATGGACGACTCTGTGGGAAAGTTGTGGATAAGTACGTGAACCTCATCAAACTTTCGGTTGGTTCGGAAAGCGTGGACTCTCTGATCGCGTGGCAGGACAGCCGAATGCCGCTTTATGAGGACAGATATCCGCGCCACGTAACCCGCATGTGGCCCAAACGTGATGCCGAGATTCTGAATGGCGGATCAATCTATTGGGTCATCAAGGGTGTCGTACAGTGCCGTCAGCGTATTCTGCGCCTGGACGAGGTGACCGGCGAGGACGGTATCCGCCGCTGCGCCATCGTTCTCGACCCTAACGTACATCGGACCCAGAACACCTTGAAACGCCCGTTTCAGGGGTGGCGATACCTGAAGCCCGAAGATACACCAGCCGACTTGCCGAAAGGGCGCGCGCAGGACGACGCCCTGCCCGATGACCTCAACCGCGCCCTAGCGGATATCGGTGTGCTGTAATTACCGCAGCCGATCCAGCAATTCCGTCAGAACCGCCTTATCCGCCGCGTCGACCTTTGCAACCCGGCTGCGCCACAATGTGGCCTGCGATTGCAGGATCAGACCGTCCGACAGGATCTTGAGGTGGTTTGCCCGCAGGGTTTCACCGGAGGAGGTGATATCAGCAATTGCCTCGGCTGTTTCGTTCATGACCGTACCTTCGGTCGCCCCCTGGCTGTCGACCAGAGTGTAGTCGGCCACGCCCGCGTCGGTCAGGAACTCCCGCACCAGTCGGTGATATTTGGTGGCGATCCGCAGCCGGTGGCCGTGAGTGTTGCGAAATGCTGCTGCCGCCGCATCGAGATCGTCCAGCGTGTCCACATCGACCCAGCAGGCGGGTGTGGCAATGATCAGATCGGCTTTGCCAAAGCCCAGCTGCGCAATCTCTTCGACCTGCTGTTCCCAGCGCGGAAGTTTTTCTTGCACCAGATCGATGCCGGTGACGCCCAGATGAATACGGCCCGACGCAAGTTCGCGCGGAATCTCACCCGCCGACAACAGAACCAGCGAGACGCCGTCAATCCCGTCGACCCTACCCGCATATTCCCGGTCCGAGCCGTTGCGGGACAGCACGATGCCATGTTTTTCGAACCATGAAACGGTCTTTTCCATCAACCGGCCCTTCGAGGGCACGCCCAGTTTCACACTCATAGCACGGCCTCCTCGATTTCAAGCATCAGGTCCGGGCGGATCACTCCGCCGATCGCGGGGATTTCGGCCCCATCCCCCAAACGGCGCGTCAGCGCATCATAGCGCCCACCGGTGGCGACAGGCGGCAGGTCGGGACGGCCTTCGGCGTAGAACCCAAAGACAAACCCGTCGTAATATTCCATCGATGTCCGGCCATAAGACGCTTCGAAATCCAGCCGGGCGACGTCGACGCCACGCGCTTGCAGGGCTGCGATCCGCGCCTCCAATCGGTCCAGTGCCGGGGTGATCTGCGGCAGATCCACTGCCACATCCCTCAGCTGTTCCAACGCGAAGGGCATGGTTTCACGCACATTCAGCAGCGTTTCCAACCCGGCCAGTTCATTGTCAGAGATCGGCGGCGCAGCGCGATCTTCACGCAGGGCTTTGATCCGGTCGGCAATCTCGGGCCCGCGGCGCTTGCCGATCATCGGAACATCAACCGCCATCGGGTCGTCCGCGTCCAAAAGCGCGTCACGGCCTTCGGGCCCCGGTTTACGCCCTGCAAACCGGTCCAGCAGCGCACGAAACCGGCGCGGTCGCCACAGGTGCCGCATCAGCGCGGCCTTGCGGCGGTCTGTGGTCCGAAGCCCTTCGACAGCCGCGGTTAGGATACCGATATCCCCGGTCGCTGCGCGCAGAGGCAGCCCGCGCAGTTGCATTGCCATCAGCGAAAACACTTCGGCATCGGCACCAGCGGGATCATCGCGGTCAAAAACCTCGTACCCCACCTGAATATATTCGTTCGAACGGTCCGGGTCGTGTTCCTGACGGCGGAACACCTCACCTGAATAGGTATAGCGCGCTGGCTCGGCCCCGTCCCGCATGTGCATCTGAACAACAGGCAGGGTGAAATCCGGGCGCAGCATCTGCTCGCCCCGCAGCGCGTCCGAGGTGACGTAGGCACGGGCGCGGATATCCTCGCCATAGAGGTCCAGCAACATTTCAGCGGGTTGCAGCAGCGGGGTATCCACCACCTGCGCGCCCGCAGCCTCGAACCGGACACGCATCATCGCGGCACGGGCCTGTATCTGGGAACGGTTGGGCATGGGTCAGTCCTGACTGTTCAGAATTTCACGCACTTTCGCAACCAGATCAGCGCGCGATACTTCGAACTGGCTGGGGCGTTCTTTCCATTCCTCCAGCGTGGCGCTTTCGGCGATCTTAGCCCCAAGGATCAGGTCCTTGATCTGCACGATGCCTTTTGCCTTTTCGTCCCCGCCTTCGATCACCGCAACCGGAGAGTTGCGCTTGTCCGCGTATTTCAACTGATTGCCAAAGTTCTTGGGATTGCCCAGATACACCTCGGCCCGGATGCCCGCATTGCGCAGCTCGGCCACCATCGCCTGATAATCGGCCATCCTGTCGCGATCCATGACGGTGACGACCACGGGGCCTTTGGCCTGGGCGCTGATCCGGCCCTTTTCGCGCAGCGCCGCCAGTAACCGATCGACGCCGATGGACACCCCGGTCGCGGGCACTTCCTGCCCGGTGAACCGCTTGACCAGATCGTCATAGCGCCCGCCGCCCGCAACCGAGCCGAATTGCCGCTTGCGGCCTTTCTCGTCGAAGATTTCGAACGTCAGTTCGGCCTCGTAGACCGGACCGGTGTAATAGCCCAGGCCACGGACGACGGAGGGGTCAATGACAATGCGGTCGGGGCCGTAGCCGCCAGCGGAGAGAAGTTCAGCGATCTGTTCCAGTTCAGCAATCCCATCCGCCCCAATCTTGCTGTCACCCACGGCAATGCGGAGGTTGGCCAATGTACCAGCGGTATCGACGGCCTTGGAAGTCAGGAAGGCGATAACCGGGTCTGCCTGATCATCGCTGAGACCAACGCCGTCGATAAACGCGCCCGACGCGTCCAGACGGCCCTTGGTCAGCAACTCGCGCACACCCTGCTCACCCACCTTGTCGAATTTGTCGATGGTGCGAAGAACATTGTCTCGTGCGGCTTGATCATCGCCAAGCCCCATCGCCTCCAGCACACCGTTCAAAACCTTCCGGTTATTCACCCGGATGATGTAGTCACCGCGCGGGATGCCAACCTCTTCCAGCGTGTCGGCCAGCATTGCACAGATCTCGGCATCAGCAGCCATCGAGGCGGTTCCAACCGTATCTGCATCGCATTGATAGAACTGCCGATACCGCCCCGGCCCCGGCTTTTCGTTGCGCCAGACCGGACCCATCGCATAGCGGCGATAAGGCGTCGGCAGGTCGTTGCGGTGCTGGGCGTAAACCCGGGCCAGAGGCGCGGTCAGGTCATAGCGCAGGGCCATCCAGTCGCCATTTCCGCCCTCGTCAAACTCCTGCCACGCAAAGACGCCTTCGTTCGGGCGGTCCACGTCGGGCAGGAACTTGCCCAGCGCCTCGACGGTTTCGACCGCACTGCTCTCAAGCGCGTCAAACCCGTACCGATGATAGACGCCCGCAATCGTCCGCAGCATCTCGGTGCGCTGCGTGACTTCCTCGCCGAAATAGTCACGGAACCCTTTCGGCGTTTCGGCCTTGGGGCGGGGCTGTTTCTTGGGCTTGGCCATGTGGGGCGTCCTTGGGAGTGTACCTGTTCCGCGCGCGGTCTATCCCATGGCCCGCATCTGGGCAAGGCGCGCTTTCTCTGGCCAAGGCGTCACAGGGTCGCTATGTGCAGCCTGAAAGACAGGAGCATTCCATGCAGCATCTGGAAGAACAGATTGCCCATCTGACCCGCACGGTTGACGATTTGAACGCGGTTGTCACCCGGCAACAGGCCGAGATTGACCGGCTGACCCGCCGTGTCGAGATGCTGCTGCACCGCGAGGCCGAGCGCGCGCAGGAAGGGTCAGGCGGCGTTGTCCTTGGTGACGAACGCCCGCCACATTACTGAAAGCTTACAGCCCCAGCGTTGATTTCACCGCGTTATCGACGACGCCACCCAGCAGGGCGTTTTCATCCCCGGCGCAGCCGTCTTTCAGAGCCGCCACAAATGTTTCGCGCAGCGCGGCCTTTTCCTCGTCCGAACCGGCATGAGCTTCGAGGTCGATCTGACGGTTATAAAGTGACAACGCCGTCATCTTGCCGACCACGTCGACAATGTATTCTTCATTCCCGTCAGCCTCTTCGATGACCGACGCGCAGGTGTGATACATGTGCGGCAGCGCCGCTTGCACCATCTGTTCGGCTTCCTCGTCCGCAAGGGCAAAACCGGGCCCTGTAAGCAGCGCGGCGGTTGTGATCACTTTTATCGCGTTCAAACGCATCATCCCGCCCCCGCTTATTTCGAGTTCGCGCCAATCAGCGCCCCAACAATTGCCCCAGCGGCAGCGCCTTTGCCGTCGCCGATCAAGGCCCCGACCCCGGCCCCGATCACAGCACCTTTGATCGTGTTCTCTTTCTTCTTGTCGTCCGCAAGCGTGGCTGTCGCCGAAACCAAAGCCAGCGATGCCGCCGCCCCCAATGCAATCGTTCTGAAATTGAGACCTGCAATCGTCATATCAACGCCCTCCCGTGGCATGATCAGAAGACATATTTGCAAGGTCAGCCTAGCGGTGCGCTAACTGTCTGGCAACAAAGCGGTGTCAGATCTCTTCGACGGTCATCACGCCTTCCAGCGATTTGATCGCGCCCTTGATCTGGGGATTGATCGGGAACACACGCCCCAAGTCGATTTCGACGTCGCCGGGCAGGCCGGGGTCCAGCAACAGCAGTTGGATCGGGCCGCGGGCCGCACCCTTGGCGGCGGTTGCGGCTTCTTCAAGAACCGTTGCAATCGTTGGCACCGCCCGCGCTTCGTCTACAAAAATGCGCAGTCCCGTCGCCCCGGCTTCGGCCACTACAGAATCCGCTGGTCCAACCGAACGACCCAGCAGCTTGAGCTGATCGGACTCCATCGTCGCCTCGACGGTCAGAACCACCTGAGCGCCGGTTTCCAGAAACTCGCGGCATTTCTCCAGCGTGTCGGAAAACAGCGTGACCTCATAAGCGCCGGTCGGGTCCGAAAGCTGGGCAAAGGCGAACCGGTTGCCCTTGGCCGATTTCCGTTCCTGCCGCCCGGCAACCACTCCGGCCATCTTGGCAATCAGCGGGCCAGAACGGGCTTTCTCGGTCACCTCGTCCAGCGTCAGAACCTGTTTACGCTTCAAGGCCGGCATATAGTCATCCAGCGGATGACCAGAGAGGTAGAAGCCGATGGCCTTGAACTCTTCGCTCAGACGTTCAGCCGGCAGCCAGTCGGGGGTCGGCGACAGGCGTGGTTCGGGCAGGTCATCTCCGGCCTCGCCAAACAGCGACACCTGGTTCGAATTCTTCTGTTCATGGATCGCTGCCGAATACTGCACCAGCGCATCTAGGCTTTCAAACACGCGGCGGCGGTTTCGGTCCAGCTCATCAAAAGCCCCGGCGCGGGCCAGCATCTCAAGCGGGCGTTTGCCCACTTTTTTCAAATCCACGCGGCGGGCGAAATCGAACAGGTTGACAAATGGCTTGTCCGCGCGACCCGCAACGATCAGGTTCATCGCCTCGACACCCACATTCTTGAGCGCGCCCAGCGCATAGACCAGATGTCCGTTATCAACATCGAACGTGGCCTGAGAGCGGTTCACACAAGGTGGAATATACGGCAGTTCCAGCCCTTTTCGGACCTCTTCGAAATAGATCGCCAGCTTGTCGGTCAGATGAATATCGCAATTCATGACACCCGCCATGAATTCGACCGGATGGTTCGCCTTCAACCAGCCGGTTTGATAGCTGACCACCGCATAGGCGGCAGCGTGGGATTTGTTGAAGCCGTAATTGGCGAATTTTTCCAGCAGGTCGAAGACTTCGCTGGCTTTCTTGGCATCCACCCCGTTTTCTGCCGCGCCTTTTTCGAACTTGGGGCGTTCGGCATCCATCGCCTCTTTGATCTTTTTACCCATCGCGCGGCGCAGCAGGTCCGCGCCGCCCAGGCTGTACCCGGCCATAACCTGCGCGATCTGCATCACCTGTTCCTGATAGACGATAATGCCTTGAGTTTCCTCAAGAATGTGGTCGATCAGCGGATGAACGGATGTAATCTCGCGCAGCCCGTTCTTGACCTCGCAATAGGTCGGGATGTTTTCCATCGGGCCGGGGCGGTAGAGCGCCACAAGGGCCACGATATCCTCGATGCAGGTGGGTTTCATGCGCTTGAGCGCGTCCATCATGCCCGAGCTTTCCACCTGGAACACCGCGACCGTCTTGGCCGCTGAATAGAGCTTATACGTCGCCTCGTCATCCAGCGGGATGGCGTTGATCTGGTTCTCGGCCCCCTCGGCAGGTTCGTAAAGCTCGGTGCCATCGGCGGCGATATGCAGCTTCCGTCCGGACTTGAAGATCAGGTCCATCGCGTTCTGGATCACGGTCAGGGTTTTCAGACCCAGAAAGTCGAACTTTACCAGCCCGGCCTGTTCCACCCATTTCATGTTGAATTGGGTCGCAGGCATGTCGGATCGCGGGTCCTGATAGATCGGCACCAGCGCGTCCAGTGGCCGGTCGCCAATCACAACCCCAGCCGCGTGGGTCGAGGCGTTGCGCAGCAGCCCTTCGACCTGCTGGCCATATGTCAGCAGACGATCCACCACCTCTTCGTTGCGCGCTTCTTCCCGCAGGCGCGGCTCGTCCTTCAGGGCTTTTTCGATGGAAACCGGTTTGACACCTTCCACGGGGATCATCTTAGACAGACGGTCCACCTGCCCGTACGGCATTTGCAGCACCCGCCCGATGTCGCGCACGGCGGCCTTTGACAGCAAGGCACCAAAAGTGATGATCTGCCCCACCTTGTCGCGCCCGTATTTCTGCTGCACGTAACGGATCACCTCTTCTCGGCGATCCATGCAGAAGTCGATATCGAAGTCGGGCATCGAAACCCGTTCGGGATTCAGGAACCGTTCAAACAGCAGGCTATAACGCAGCGGGTCGAGGTCGGTAATTGTCAGCGCATAAGCCACCAGCGAGCCCGCACCCGATCCCCGCCCCGGTCCAACCGGAATATCGTGATCCTTGGCCCATTGGATAAAGTCGGCAACGATCAGGAAGTAACCAGGAAAGCCCATGCCTTCGATGATGCCAAGTTCGAAATCCAACCGCTCCTGATACTCCTCGGGCGTCACCGCATGGGGGATTACCGCCAAACGTTTCTGCAAGCCTTCATTCGCGATGCGGCGCAGTTCAGCGACCTCGTCATCGGCGAATTTCGGCAGGATGGGATCGCGGCGATAAGCCATAAAGGCGCAACGCCGCGCGATCTCGACCGTGTTCTCAATGGCCTCGGGCAGATCAGCGAACAGCGTCACCATTTCCTGCTGCGACTTGAAATAATGCTGCGCGGTCAGGCGGCGGCGACCTTCCTGCTGGTCGACATAAGCCCCTTCGGCGATACAGATCAGCGCATCATGGGCCTCGTACATATCCGAGGTCGGGAAATAGACGTCATTGGTGGCAACCAGCGGCAGGTTCTTGGCATAGGCCATCTCGATATGGCCGCGCTCGGTCTGGCGTTCGGCCTCGGGTTGGCCGTCTTCACCTGGGTGACGCTGGAGTTCGATATACAGACGATCCGGGAAAATCGCGGCCAACCGATCCACCAGCGCCTCGGCCGCCGGACGTTGCCCCTGTTGCAACAGGCGGCCCACCGGCCCGTCAGGCCCTCCGGACAGGCAGATCAGCCCGTCGGCGCGGTCCGCAAGCTCGTCCAGCGTGACCTGCGGCAACTGCCCGCCCTTGTCCACGTAAAGGCACGTGCTCAGCTTCATCAGGTTCTCGTACCCCGCCTCGGACTGTGCCAGCAGAACAAGCGGCGCGGGCGATTTTTGTTTTTCCCCCGGTTGCGACTGCACATAAGTCAGATCAACCTGACATCCCATGATCGGCTGGACACCAGCCTGACTGGCTGTCACCGAAAATTCCAGCGCCGAAAACATGGAATTCGTGTCAGTCACTGCAACGGCAGGCATCTCCATCTTCTCGCACAGGGCGGGCAGTTTTTTCAGCCGCACAGCGCCTTCCAGAAGGGAATATTCGGTGTGAACACGTAGGTGAATGAATCGGGGGGTACTGCTCATGAACGGCAGGCTACCCTAGCCGCGAGGCATGCAAAAGCCGGAACCTGCGCCGTTGTTTGGCAAAATAATCATTTTCGATTATTCGGATTTTCCAGAAGGTGCTTCGGAAAGCGACATCTTCACTGACAAAAAAACGCTTTAGTTTCAAACAACTGATATTTACACAGGGTGCGCAATTCCACGCCGATTGGCTGTAATGATGCATCATACAGGCAGTTTTTCTTGCCAGATCACGCATGCTGTTTCTAACATCCATTGGCAAGCTATCCGCCCGCCACTCTTTCTACGTCGCATCGAAGGAGGGCACCACCAGGGCGCAACCGGGTAAGGCGACGGGTTTCTCGAATGGACATCACGTTTCTTCTGAACGGAGAGACAGTGGAGCTGACGGACATCGATCCGACAGCCACTCTGCTGGATTGGCTGCGTGAAGATCGTGGCCTGACCGGCACCAAGGAAGGCTGCAACGAAGGCGATTGCGGTGCCTGCACTGTCATGGTGACGGATGCGGGTGGTGCAAAGGCCCTGAACTCGTGCATCCTTTTCTTGCCGCAACTGCATGGCAAGGCGGTTCGAACCGTCGAAGGCGCCAGCAGCCCCGATGGCGAGGTCCATCCGGTTCAGCAGGCCATGGTTGACCTGCACGGTTCGCAATGCGGCTTTTGCACGCCCGGTTTTGTCATGTCGATGGTGGCCGGTCACACCAATGGCGCGACGGATCACGATACACAGCTTGCCGGTAATCTGTGCCGTTGCACGGGTTACGCTCCCATTATTCGCGCAGCCGAAGCGGCCGAGAAACAGCCCGTGCCTGTCTGGGTTAAAGACAAGCCTGTCGCAACGCCCGCCACCTCACCCATGCTGCCGGGCTCGTCCGACGCGCTGGCTGCCGTATATGCCGAGAACCCGAATGCCACTTTGGTTGCGGGCGCAACAGACGTTGGGCTTTGGGTGACCAAGCAACTACGCGATCTTGATCCGGTGATCTTCCTGAACCGCTGTGACGATCTCAAAGAGATCACGATCACCGACGAAGAAATTCGTTTCGGTGCCATGGTCGATATGAACCGTATGGGCGAAGCCTTGGCGGACATTCACCCATCCTATGCAGAAATGATCCGGCGCTATGCCAGTGTTCAGGTCCGTCACGCGGCCACTGTGGGCGGCAACATCGCCAATGGCTCGCCAATCGGAGACAACCCGCCCGCGCTGATCGCATTGGGTGCGACGCTGCACCTGCGCAAAGGTGATGAGCGCCGGTCAGTCCTGCTGGAAGACTTCTTCATCGATTACGGGAAACAGGACCGCGCACCGGGTGAGTTTGTCGAAGCCGTCAGCTTCCTGCGTCAGGCGGACCGGCTGAAATGCTACAAGCTGAGCAAACGGTTCGATCAGGATATCTCGGCGGTGTGCGGATGTTTCAACGTTACCATTTCGGACGGACAGGTGACAGATGCGCGCATCGCGTTTGGCGGTATGGCTGGCATTCCGAAACGGGCAACCCATGTCGAGGCCGCGCTGATCGGCCAGCCGTGGGCGCGCGAGGCGATTGACGCCGCTCTGCCCGCTTTTGCCGACGATTATTCACCGCTTACGGATATGCGCGCCTCGGCCACGTACAGGCTTGAGACCGCCAAAGCGATGCTGGAACGGTACTTCCTTGAGGATCAGGGCCAAGTGACCAACGTGCTGGAGGTATCGGCATGAGCGTATCCAAACCCCTTCCCCATGACGCGGCACCGCTGCACGTATCCGGTTCCGCCCGGTATGTGGACGACATCCCGACGCCAAAGGGCACATTGCATCTGGCCTTTGGCCTGAGCCCGATCGCCAAGGGCACGATTACCGCGATGGACCTGTCTGCCGTGAAAGCGGCACCCGGGGTCGTCAGGGTCATGACGGCACAGGACCTGCCCTTTGCCAACGATGTTTCGCCCTCGATCCATGACGAGCCTTTGCTGTCCGACGGGACGGTTCACTATATCGGCCAGCCTGTTTTCCTGGTGGTTGCCACCAGCCATCTGGCCGCCCGCAAGGCGGTTCGGTTGGGCAAGATCGACTATGCCGAGGAAACACCGATCCTGACGGTTGAAGAAGCTCTGGCCGCAGACAGCCGATTTGAAGACGGGCCCCGCATCTATGCCAAGGGCGATGCGGACGCCGCGATTGAAAGCGCCGCCCACGTCATCGACGGAACGTTCGAGATCGGCGGTCAGGAGCATTTCTATCTGGAAGGTCAGGCTGCGCTTGCCGTGCCGAATGAAGGCGGTGACATGCTTGTCCACAGCTCGACCCAGCACCCGACCGAGATACAGCACAAGGTGGCGGACGCTCTGGGCCTGCCCATGCATGCGATCCGCGTCGAAACCCGGCGCATGGGTGGCGGATTCGGTGGCAAGGAAAGCCAGGGGAACGCGCTGGCCGTTGCCTGCGCGGTGGCGGCACGGGCAACCGGCAAAGCCTGCAAGATGCGCTATGACCGCGATGATGACATGATCATCACCGGCAAACGCCACGCCTTCCGGATTTCCTATCGCGCGGGATTTGACGAACAGGGTCACATTCAGGGCGTGTCCTTTCTGCAATACGCAATCTGCGGCTGGGCGCAGGACCTGTCCCTGCCCGTCGCCGACCGTGCGATGCTGCATTCTGACAATGCATACCTGTTGCCCAATGCCCGGATTGAAAGCCACCGGCTGAAGACCAACACGCAGTCAGCCACCGCCTATCGCGGGTTTGGTGGCCCGCAGGGGATGGTTGCCATCGAACGTGTGATGGACCACGCCGCGCATGAACTTGGGCTGGACCCGGTGGAATTGCGCCGTCGCAACTATTACGAGCCCGCGCATAAGGTTGCCGAAGTCCAACCTCACGAAAAACCGCTGGGTCATCCCGACCCGCACGAAGACCTGACCAGCCGTGGCGCGGTGGAAACAGGGACTGCCCCGGTCCGCCCCCTGCCCGCTGGTGGCAACACGACGCCCTATGGCATGGAGGTCAGTGACTTCGAATTGCACGGAATAACAGAGACGCTTCTGAAAACCAGTGACTATGCCGCGCGCAAAGCAGCGATCCGGAAATGGAACGCCGACAACAGCGTGATCAAGAAAGGCATTGCCTTTTCCCCGGTCAAGTTCGGGATTTCCTTCACGTTGACCCACCTGAACCAGGCGGGTGCGCTGGTGCATGTTTACCAGGACGGCTCGGTCCACCTGAACCACGGCGGCACCGAAATGGGTCAGGGGCTGTTCCAGAAAGTAGCGCAGGTGGCCGCGTCGCGCTTTGGTATTCCGCTGGAAATGGTTAAGATCACCGCCACCGACACAGCCAAGGTTCCAAACACCTCGGCCACGGCAGCATCCTCGGGCAGTGACCTGAACGGCATGGCGGTGAAAGCGGCCTGCGACACGATCCGCGACCGGATGGCCGACTATCTGGCCGAGCGCCATCAGGCCGATCCGTCAACGGTCACCTTCTCGGACGGCCACGTCTCGGTCGGCGAAGAACGCTATAGCTTCGCTGAAGCCGCTGCGCTGGCCTATCAGGGCCGGATCAGCCTGTCAGCGACGGGTTTCTATAAGACCCCCAAGATTGAATGGGACCGGATCAAAGGCCGTGGCCGCCCGTTCTTCTACTTCGCATATGGAGCTGCGATTACCGAAGTCGCCGTGGACACCCTGACCGGCGAAAACCGCATTCTGCGCACCGATATCCTGCATGACGCAGGGGCCTCGCTGAACCCGGCGCTGGACATCGGACAAGTCGAAGGTGGTTACGTGCAAGGCGCAGGCTGGCTGACGACCGAGGAACTGGTCTGGGACGGCAAGGGCAACCTGCGCACACATGCGCCCTCGACCTACAAGATTCCGGCTTGCTCGGACCGGCCTGATATCTTCAATGTCGCGCTCTGGGACGGGGAAAACCGCGAGGACACGATCTATCGTTCAAAAGCAGTGGGCGAGCCGCCCTTCATGCTGGGCATCTCTGCGTGGCTGGCCCTGTCGAACGCAGTCGCGGCATGTGGCGATAGCTATCCAGCGCTGGATGCTCCGGCGACTGCGGAACAGGTCTGGCACGGAATCCAGAGGGTAAAGGGAGGAACCTGATGGGATTTGATCGAGAGGCTTTGAGGGAGGCGGTCAAAACCCACGGAAAAGTCACCCGGGTGGTCATCGCCGCGATCAAGGGGTCATCCCCGCGCGAAGTCGGCACCGCAATGCTGGTTTGGGAGGACGGGCAATGCGGGACCATCGGCGGCGGCACGCTGGAGTTTCAAGCGACTGAGGCCGCGCGAGGTCAAACCACGCCTTGCCGTCTGACACATCACG
Source organism: Ruegeria sp. AF5 (assembly GCF_056541905.1). NCBI lineage: Bacteria > Pseudomonadati > Pseudomonadota > Alphaproteobacteria > Rhodobacterales > Roseobacteraceae > Ruegeria > Ruegeria sp. AF5. The sequence continues at coordinate 15,092 of NZ_JBQFYZ010000027.1, read as the reverse complement.
CACTTGGTCCGGACATGGGTCAATGCTGCGGCGGCGCGGTTACGCTGCTGAGCGAGGTCTATGACCAAGACGCAGTGAACGCGCTGGATGATACCGTTGTCGCGCGATCCCCGTCCGGCGGCGACGTACCCCTGTCGGTTAAACGCCTGCTGGCGGCCGCACGCGGACAGGGCATCGCGGCCGAGCCGCAACTGATCGACGGCTGGATGGTTGAGCCGGTGCATAAGCCAACCCGCAACCTGTGGATCTGGGGCGCAGGTCATGTGGGTCGCGCGCTGGTGGATGTGTTATCCCCCTTGCCCGATCTTGCAATCACCTGGGTCGATACCGCCCCCGAGCGGTTTCCCGATACGATTCCAACCGGCGTGATGCCGGTTCCAGCCGCCAAGCCAACCGAGCTGGTGCGTCATGCGCCGCGCGATGCCGAGCATCTTGTGCTGACTTACTCACACAATCTGGATTTGGAGCTGTGCAACCGGCTGCTTTCGCATGATTTCCGCTTTGCTGGCCTGATCGGCTCGGCTACGAAATGGGCACGATTCCGGTCGCGGCTGGCGGCCCTTGGGCATTCGCCCGAACGGATCAGCCGGATCACCTGCCCGATCGGTGACCCGTCGATGGGGAAGCATCCGCATATGATCGCCGTGGGCGTCGCTGCACAATTGCTGCGCCCGGCCCTGCAAAACAAGTTGAAGAAGGACCTGAGCGCGTGACCATTCCACTTTTGAGCTTGCAAGGGCTGACCAAAGCCTACCCCGGTGTTGTGGCCAATGATCAGGTGTCCTTTGACATCGGTGAAGGCGAAGTGCACGCGCTGCTGGGTGAAAACGGCGCGGGGAAATCCACGCTGGTAAAAATGATCTATGGGCTTGTGAAGCCGGACAGCGGCACCATGAAACTGCGCGGCAATCCGTTTGCGCCGCCCGAACCCCGCGCGGCCCGTGCGGATGGGATCGCGATGGTGTTCCAGCATTTTTCGCTGTTTGACGCGCTGAACGTGGCCGAGAATATCGCGCTGGGGATGGAGAACCCGCCCCCGATGGGGGATCTGGCATCGCGCATTCGCGAAGTTTCGGAAACTTATGGCCTTCCGCTGGACCCGTTTCGCACGGTTGGCGACCTGTCCGCAGGCGAACGCCAGCGGGTCGAGATCATCCGCTGCCTGTTGCAGGACCCCAAGCTGCTGATCATGGACGAACCGACCTCGGTTCTGACCCCGCAAGAGGTCGATATTCTGTTTGAGACGCTGAACAAGCTACGCTCCGAGGGAACCTCGATCCTGTATATCTCGCATAAACTGGAGGAAATCCGAACGCTATGCGACCATGCTACGATCCTGCGTCTGGGCAAGAACGTGGGCGAATGTGTCCCCGCTGAAACCTCGGCGCGTGACATGGCCGAGATGATGGTCGGGTCAACCTTGCAGACGCCCGAACGCTCGGGCCGGGAACTGGGCGAGGTCGCGCTGGATGTCAGCGGGCTGTCAGTCCCCTCGCCTTCGGAATTCGGCACCGCATTGCGCAATGTGCACATGACGGTCCGCAAGGGCGAGGTTCTGGGCATCGGCGGCGTTGCCGGAAACGGGCAGGATGAGTTGCTGGGCGTGTTGTCCGGGGAAATCCTGACATCGGCGGATGCAATCAAGTTCAACGGTCAGGCGATCGGCAAGCTCGGCCCGACAGCGCGCCGTAAGCTGGGCGTTCTGACCGCGCCCGAGGAACGGTTAGGCCACGCAGCGGCACCCGACATGAGCCTGACCGAAAACGCTTTGCTGACCGGATCTGTGCGGGAAGGGCTTGAGAAAAATGGCTTCTTGAAATGGTCCGAAACCCGGAGTTTTGCCGAAAAGATCATCGAAGCCTTCGACGTTCGCACGCCCGGGCCCGAAAACGCAGCGCGGTCCTTGTCCGGCGGTAACCTGCAGAAATTCGTGATTGGACGCGAAGTGCTGCAAAACCCTGATGTGTTGGTGGTAAACCAGCCAACCTGGGGGGTGGATGCCGCGGCGGCCGCGTCGATCCGGCAAGCCATACTCGATCTTGCGGCGAAAGGCACAGCGGTGATCTGCATCTCGCAGGATCTGGATGAGCTGATGGAGATCTCGGACAGTTTTGCGGCCTTGAACGAAGGTCGGCTGAGCGCACCGCGCCCGACCACCGGCCTGACGGTGGATGAGATTGGCCTGATGATGGGCGGCGCCCATGGCATGGAGGTGGCACATGTGTGATCTGCTGGGCCGCCTTCGGCTAGAGTATTTGCGAAAAGATGAAACATCTGGGGGGATGAGCAGATGATTGTGTTGGAGAAACGGCCACAGCCGTCCAGGGCCTGGTCTTACGCGACCCCCCTTGTGGCGGTGCTGGCAACAATGGTGTTTGGCGGGTTGCTGTTTGCCATTTTGGGGAAAAATCCGGTCGAAGCCATCGGTACCATCTTCTGGGAGCCGCTGTTTGGAGAGTTCGCATTCTATTACCGCCCTCAATTGCTGGTCAAAGGCGCGCCCCTAGTGCTGATCGCAATCGGATTGTCGCTGGGTTTTCGGGCCGGTATCTGGAATATCGGGGCCGAAGGACAATACATCATGGGCGCCATATTCGGCGCGGGCGCAGGTCTGGCCTTCTATCCGCTTGATGCCTGGTACATCTTCCCGATCATGGTGGTCGCAGGCGCATTTGGCGGTTGGCTGTGGGCAACGATCCCGGCTTTGCTGAAGGTGCGTTTCGGCACCAACGAAATCCTTGTGTCGCTGATGCTGGTCTACGTGGCCGAGCAGATGCTGGCCTCGGTCTCGCTAGGTCTTCTCAAGAACCCCGAAGGGTTCGGCTTTCCCGGATCGCGCAACCTGCAATCCTATGAAAGCGCGCATAATGCCGAGCTGATTGCCGGTTCCGGGATGCATTGGGGTGTTGTCGCGGCCTTCATCGCGGTGATCTTTGCCTATGTATTGCTGAACCGTCACATGCTGGGCTTCCATATCCGTCTGACGGGTGAGGCCCCCCGCGCGGCAAAGTTTGCAGGTGTGAATCCGGCGCGCCTGATCCTGTTCTGCCTTGGGATTTCGGGCGCTTTGGCCGGGCTGGCCGGTATGTTCGAGGTGTCCGGCCCGTCCGGTCAGATCAGCATCGATTTCAACGTGGGCTATGGCTTTACCGCGATCATCGTCGCGTTTCTGGGCCGCCTGCATCCGGTGGGTATCCTGTTGGCCGGGGGCCTGATGGCGCTGACCTATATTGGCGGCGAAATTGCACAATCGCAGCTGGGTCTGCCTGCCGCTGCCATTCAGGTGTTTCAGGGAATGCTGCTGTTTTTCCTGCTGGCCTTCGATCTTCTGACAAACTTCCGCATCCGTGCGGCGCGTAGCGAGGTGGCGTGATCATGGACCTTGGTCAAATCAATCCCGTTCTTCTGGTTGCCTCGCTTATGGTGGCCGCAACCCCCCTTCTGCTGGCCGCGATCGGAGAGCTTGTCGTGGAAAAGGCAGGCGTTCTGAACCTTGGTGTCGAGGGCATGATGATCGTTGGCGCGATCAGCGGTTTTGCGATCTCGGTCGAAACCGGCTCGCCCTGGCTGGGCTTTGTTGCTGCCGCCATTGGCGGGGCCGTGCTGTCGCTGCTGTTCGTCCTGCTGACACAGTTTGCATTGGCCAACCAGGTTGCAAGCGGCCTTGCGCTGACCCTGTTTGGACTGGGGTTCAGCGCCTTGATGGGGCAAAGCTATGTGGGCGTCAAACCCCCCAGCATGGGCGATATCCACATCCCTTTGATTAGCGATATTCCGGTCATCGGCCCGATCCTGTTTCGGCACGACCCCATCCTGTATCTGGGCATTGCGCTGACCGCTGTGGTCTGGGCCGTCCTGAAGTACACCCGCGTCGGGTTGATCCTGCGGGCGGTTGGTGAAAACCACGATGCCGCCCATGCGCTTGGCTACAAGGTCATCAAAATCCGTATCATGGCGATCCTGTTCGGCGGGGCCTGCGCGGGCCTGGGTGGGGCTTACATCAGCCTGATCCGTGTGCCGCAGTGGACCGAGGGCATGACCGCGGGTGTGGGCTGGATCGCGCTGGCGCTGGTGGTGTTTGCCAGCTGGAAACCATGGCGGGTCCTGCTGGGTGCATATTTGTTCGGCGGCATTACCGTCTTGCAGCTTAATTTGCAGGCAGCGGGCGTTGCCATTCCCGTCGAGTATCTGGCAATGTCACCCTATCTCATCACGATCCTTGTGCTTGTGATCCTTTCGGCCGACAAGAGCAGCGCACCTGCCTCACTGGGCCGGACCTTCCACGCCTCACACTAGGGGCCAACTGAACCAACTTGGGGAGTAACTACATGAAATTCAAATCACTTCTGACAACTGCCGCGATAGCGCTTGGTCTTGCGACCGGTGCAGTGGCGCAAGACAAGACCAAGGTCGGTTTTGTCTATGTCGGCCCTGTCGGCGACGGTGGCTGGACCTATGAACACAACAAAGGCCGTTTGGCGATCGAAGAAGAGTTCGGCGACAAGGTCGAGACTGTATTCGTTGAATCGGTGCCGGAAGGCCCGGACGCCGAACGCGTGATGACACAGATGGCGCTGGAAGGCGCAGATCTGATCTTTACCACCTCATTTGGCTATATGGATCCAACCATCAATGTGGCCAAGAAATTCCCGAACGTGAAGTTCGAGCACGCGACCGGCTACAAGATGGCCGACAACGTCTCGGTCTATTCGGCGCGTTTCTACGAAGGTCGTGCGGTTCAGGGGCATATCGCGGGTAGAATGACCGAATCGAACATCATCGGCTATATCGGGTCTTATCCGATCCCCGAGGTGATCCGCGGTATAAACTCGGCCTATATCCACGCCAAGAAGGCAAACCCGGATGTCCAGTTCAAGATCGTCTGGGCCTATACCTGGTTCGACCCGGCAAAAGAGGCTGACGCCGCCTCGGTTCTGATCGAACAGGGCGCCGACGTGATCCTGCAGCACACTGACTCGACCGCTCCGCAGGCCGCCGCACAAGAGGCGGGTAACGTGATCACCTTCGGTCAGGCTTCGGATATGAGCGAATACGCCCCCAAACCGCGTGTTTCCTCGATCATCGACAACTGGGGACCCTATTACATTGCGCGCACGCGAGCTGTGATGGACGGCACCTGGACCTCGTCCAACACCTGGGACGGTATCGGGCCGGGCATGGTAGAAATCGGTGAGATTTCGGATGCAGTTCCTGCGGACATCAAGGAAGAGGCACTGGCGCTGAAAGCGGCGCTGGCCGATGGCAGCTATCATGCCTTTACCGGACCGCTGAAGAAGCAGGACGGCAGCGACTGGCTGGCCGAGGGCGAAGTGGCCGACGACGGTACGCTGGCTGGCATGAACTTCTATGTTGAAGGGCTGGAAGGCGATATCCCGCAGTAAACGACGCGGGTAGAAATGCATCAAGGCCCGCAGGTTTGCGGGCCTTTTTTCGTGGCGTTTTCGCTTTGGTCACATTACCGGATGACCGGGATGCTACGGCCGCGAAGACCTATGGAACCATTAAGCCCTGTCCTGTGTTCGCCATCCAATCAGGCTAAGGCACGCGAACACGATCGCGGCAACGCAGACGATCGAAGGCCCTGCCGGAGTGTCGAAAACATACGCAGCCCTTAACCCCGTGATGGCTGAAAGCGCGCCTATTCCCGCCGCGATCAAGGCCATCGTTTCTGGTGACCGCGCAAGGTTACGCGCCGCTGCCGCCGGAATGATCAGCATTGCGGCAATCAGCAAAACACCCACAACCTTGATCGCCACCGCCACGGTCACGGCAAGAGACAGGGTCAGGATCAGTTGCTCTCGTCTTGGATCGAATCCGCTGGCGTAAGCCAGTTCTTCGTTCAATGTCGCGGTCAGAAGTTGCGCCCAACGCCAGACAATCAGCGCCACGACAAGCGCCGCACCGCCCCAGATCACGATCAGATCAGAACGGGAGACCGCCAGAATATCCCCAAACAGATACGCCATAAGGTCAATCCGGAGACCGGACAGGAATGAAACTGCAACCAGCCCGAAGGCCAACGCAGAATGTGCCAGAACGCCCAGCAGCGTGTCCATCGCATATCCGCGACCGGCCAAAAGCGAAACGGTCAGCGCCATGACCAAAGCGACAGCCAACGCGCCCGTGAAGATCGACATCTGAAACGTCAGGGACAGGGCCACGCCCAAAATTGCGGCATGTGCGGTTGCATCGCCGAAATACGCCATGCGACGCCATACGACAAAACACCCAAGGGGGGCCGCGGCAAACGCCACGCCAATACCGGCGAGCGTTGCCCGCATCATGAAATCATCCAGCATTATTCCGCCGCTTCCTGTGTACTCGCATCATGGTCATGATCATGATGGTGATCATGTTCATGACGATAAAGGGCAAGCGCACCGCCTGTTCCGGTTCCGAACAAGGCCCGATATTCGGGCGCCGAGGCGACCACAGCCGGCGATCCTTCGCAACAGACATGCCCATTGAGGCATATCACCCGGTCCGACGCACTCATGACCACGTGCAGTTCGTGGCTGATCATCAGAATGGCGCATCCGGTCTCGCGCCGGACAGCCTCGATCTGCTGGTAAAAGCTGGCCGACCCCCGTTGGTCCAACCCCTGTGTCGCTTCGTCCAGCAACAGAATATCCGGGCGGTTGATCAAAGCCCGAGCCAGCAGCACCCGCTGGAACTGTCCACCGGACAGTTGCGACATCTGGCGTTTCAACAGATCCGGCACACCCGCCGATTCAAGCGCCTCGACACATTGCCTGCGCGACACAGGATCGGTCAGACGCATGAACCGTTCGACAGAAATCGGTAGTGTCGGATCGACATGCAGTTTCTGCGGCACATAGCCGATTTTCAATCCGGGCTTCAGTGACACTTGACCGGCACAAGGCCGTGTCGCACCGATAATGGCGCGCAGCAGGCTGGTCTTTCCTGATCCGTTCGGGCCAACGATGGTTACGATTTCACCCGGCTCAATGACCATGTCCACATGATGCAGTACGGTATGCGCGCCATAGCGGACGCTGAGTTTCTCGACAGTGATCAGCGCCATCTTTATGCCTTTTCGGTGCAGTCGGGGCAGAGACCTTCAGCCTCTACAACCGTTCGCTCGATCTCGAAACCCGCCGCGCGCGCGGCAGCGCCAAGAACACCTTTGGACGGGGCAGATTGCGCCTCGGCTACGGCGTCGCATTTTCGGCAGATCATGAAAGCAGGTGAATGCGCCGCACCGGGATGAGAGCAGGCGACAAACGCGTTCAGCCGCTCGATCTTGTGGACAAATCCGTTTTGTACAAGAAACTCCAGCGCCCGATAAGCGACCGGAGGCTGGGACCCGAACCCTTCGTCGCGCAACCGGTCAAGGATTGCATAGGCACCTTGGGCGCGATGTTCGTGCAATAACATCTCAAGAACCTTGCGCCGAACCGGCGTCAGCCGCAGCCCTTCCGCTTTGCACCGGACTTCGGCGGATGTCAGAGCCGTTGCGACGCAGCTCTGGTGGTCATGTTCCTGAAACCCGACCGGAGCCGCGTCTTTGCCAATAACTGGGTGCACATCACTTGTCATGTTATTACATATCATGTATTGCCGCTTGAAATGTTATAAAATCACACAGAGGGCCCGATGTCCAGAACGCTTCTTCTTCCATTATCTATCACAGTTGCACTGCTGGGTGGACCGGCCCGCGCAGATGCGCCAAACGTTGCCGCGGACATTGCCCCGGTTCATTCGCTGGTGGCCCGTGTCATGGCGGGTGTGGGAACACCTGCCCTGATCGTCGCACCGGGTGCCTCGCCGCATGAATACAATCTGCGCCCGTCCGAGGCAGCCGCGTTGCAAAACGCCGATCTGGTGTTCTGGGTAGGAGAAGACCTGACACCCTGGCTGGAAAGTGCGATAGAAACTCTTGCCCAAGGTGCGACCGCCACAGCCCTATTGGACGCAAAGGGTACGGGGCTTCTTGAGTTCCGGGAAGACGCATTGTTTGAGGCGCATGATCACGCGGACGATGCGGGTCACGAAGACCATGACGACCATGGCGATCACGAAGGCCATGATGATCATGACTCTCATGACCCACATGCCTGGCTTTCGCCAACGAATGCCAAAGCCTGGCTGACCCTGATCGCGGATCAACTGTCGTCAGCGGATCCCGACAACGCCGCTGCGTATTTAGCAAATGCCGAAGCGGCGCGCGAAGAAATGAACGTGCTTTCCGCAGAAGTGGAAGAGTTGCTTGAACCGGTTCGCGGCGGCAGCTTCATCGTGTTTCATGATGCCTACCAGTATTTTGAGGTTGCGTTTGGTTTCCCTGCATCGGGCGCGATTTCCCTGAGCGACGCGTCCGACCCAAGCCCCGCGCGAGTTGCCGCCATTCAAGGTCGCATTCACGCCGAAGGCATCAACTGCGTATTGTCTGAACCACAGTTCAATCCGGGCATCGTCGAAACCGTGTTGGATGGAACATCGGCACAATCCGGTGTGATCGATCCACTGGGCTCGGCTCTGGAACCCGGGCCGTCTCTGTACCCGCAAGTCATTCGTAACATGGCGCAAACCCTGTCGGAGTGTTTGAAAACCCGTTGAACCGGGACTGGGATCGGGACGCGGAAACCTGCCGGGGTGCACCCAAAAGGGCCAAGTCCCGATCTGCGCATCAGGTTTGGAACATTGGAGAAGCGCATCAGACCATGGTCTGTAGCGCGTCAAACAATTGTCGTTCATAGTCGATTGCGAAATGAGACCCAAAATTACCGACCTGACAATTGGCAACTGGTCTTTGTCGCGCGTTTTTCTCGCGGCAAGTGTTGTGGTCATGGGGACTGCAACGGTGTTTGTTGGTCACTGGGTATCGAACCGGATCGAAAATGCGGTTGTACAAAATTCCGCCAACTCTGCGGCATTGTACATGGAAAGCATTTTGTCCCCACTCAGCCAGGAGCTGGCGCATGGAGACCGCCTTTCCGAACAGGCCAGCCGGGCGCTGGACGAGATTTTCATGACCCAGCCGATGCGCGAACGCATTGCCTCGTACAAGTTCTGGAAACAGGATGGCGAGATTGCATACGCATCGGATTCCGCCATCATCGGTCGCCGCTTCGAGCCGACAGATGACCTGAAACGCGCATGGGCTGGAGAAATCTCGGGCTCATTTGAAGAGCTGGACGACGAAGAAAGCGCGGCAGAGGCTGCGCTTGGCATTCCATTGCTGGAAGTCTACAGCCCCATTCGCGAAATCTGGTCGGGGAAAATCATCGCGGTCGCCGAGTTTTATGAAAAGGCCGATCAGCTGGAACTGGACATGGCCAGAGCCAGAAGAACAAGCTGGTTGATCGTTGGCTCGGCCTTTGCGGCAAGCACGATTGTTCTGTTTTCCATTGTCGCAATCGGCGACAACACCATTCGACGGCAAGGGCGCCTTCTGAATGATCGTCTTGCCGAAAGTGAAAAGATGGCCGCACAGAATGCCATGCTGCGGTCGCGCGTCATTGATGCATCGGAAAGATATGCTGCGCAAACGGACAGGTTCCTCAGGAAACTCGGCGCGGAACTGCATGACGGCCCTGCCCAATACCTGTCCCTCGCCGCCCTTCGACTGGAGGCTGCATTCGGCGACAAGCCGGAGATGCCCACCGAGGCCGAAGAAATTCAGCAATCTTTGCAGAAGTCTTTGGCAGAAATTCGCGCCTTGTCACGGGGGTTGTTCGCGCCAGACATCGAAAATCTGGCGCTCGTTGATGTGGTAAAAAGAGCTGTCGAGGACCATTCTGAACACAGCCCTTTTCGCCCCGGTATTTCCTTTCAGGGCAATCCGTCGCCCGACTTGTCGATCTCGGGCAAGTTGTGCGTTTTCCGGTTCCTGCAGGAAACGCTTTCCAATGCCGCAAGATATGCGCCCGCGTCCCAGTGCACTGTCACCTGCAACGTACAAGGTGATCGCATCACCGTTCAGGTCAGCGACGACGGCCCCGGGTTCGCCCCCTCCGGCGAGACGGTTCTGCGTGAGGACGGGGGCCAGGGCCTTGTCGGCTTGCGTGACCGGGTCGAAAGCATCGGTGGCCGGTTCGAGGTGACATCAACCCCGGGCGAGGGCACCACCGTTGCTATGACATTGTTTCCCAGAAAGATGAGTGCATCATGACAACATCCGTCGTTATCGCAGATGATCACCCGATTTTCAGGGACGGTTTGCACCGCACTTTAGAGGAAGCCGACGGCTTCAAGGTTCTCGCCGCCGGATCAAATGCGGATGAGGCCGTTTCCCTTGTCCGAACCCATCAGCCTGACATCGCCATCCTCGACCTGTCGATGCCCGGTGGCGGCATTAGCGCGACCCGTCGAATTGCTGAAATGGCAAACCCGCCTTTCATTGCGATATTGACGGTCTCTGAAAACAGCAGTGACGTTGCAGACGCTTTGGAGGCGGGTGCCATTGGCTATATCGTCAAGGGCGTGACAGCACGCGAATTGACAGCTTCGCTGCGCAGTATCGCCTCGGGCGAAGGGTTCGTCTCGCCGGGTCTTGCTTCGCGTATGCTGCTTCAGATCAATCGCGGAAACGGGTCGCAGCAAGAAGCTGACGCCATAGATGATCTTACCCATCGCGAAGAAGAAATCCTAAGACGCGTCGCCAAAGGGCTGAGCAATCGGGAAATAGCCGATGAGTTGGGAATACAGGAGAAAACCGTCAAGCATTACATGACGGCGATCCTGTCCAAGCTCCATGCGCGAAACCGGGTGGAGGCCGCTCTTATCGCGCATGAGGCCTGGAACAAGAAAGACTAGGGGTCAGGCGCTCAAAGACCGGGGCGGTCTCTCAAGAAAAGAAACCGCCCCGCACAATCGTCAAAGTTAGTTACTCAGTTGGCAATCGCCTGAAGTCTGCTGCGATCCGCCGCAGTTGCGGTTCTTTCTACGACGGTCCGGTTGAACGGGTCTTTCAACTCGTAACGCCCGCCCTCGATCTCTTCTTTCCAGCCGTTTGCGTAACTGACTTCGATATTGTTGCCCTGAATTTCGATTTTTGCCGGGTTACTTCCAGCGCCACCACTCTGCCCGGGCGAGCGCACGCTGTCGATTGAGATACCGTTTGCCAGTGACCGAAGGCGCGAAACGTCGGCACCGGTGGCCGGTCGTTCCTCGACTGTTCGGTTCTGCGCGTTCTTTCTTTCGTACCGGCCGTTTTCAATCTCTTCCTTGGTGCCGTCAGCATAGCGTACTTCTATGCCGCTCGCGCTTGTCTCGACCTTTGTTATTCCAGCCGACCCCGATGACTGCCCCCCAGACTGGGACCGGTCCTTCTTATCGCCCCGGCCCGAGCGTGACGAACCATCGGCATCATCATCATCGTCGTCGTCATCATCATCGTGACCACCTTTACCCGATCCGGAATTGTCGTCACGATCACCGCCGCTGCCCGACCCGGAATTGCTGTCATGGTCATCATCCCCGCCGTTGCCGTCACTCCCTTTCCCGCTCTTTGCAAACGCGTAAGCAGGTTCCAACCGCAGATGACCGTCTGCGTCAAAAGCCGGCACATAGGGTGTCATCACAATCAGCGACGCCAGCGCTACCGTGCTGAGAAGCTGACCAGTTCTTTTCCGGTTATTCATTCTCGTCTCCAATCCTGTTCGAGGCGTTATCCTGTATTGGAGGCAGAATATCCCGGGCCCGGCTTCGCTACATCGGGCTTAGGTCTGATGATTTTCCGGCCGATTGTCCGGGTCCGAGGAATGAGAGTTTCAAATATCCATCACTTAAAAAGACCTGGTGATCCAATTTAGGCCTTGGGCAATGAGGTGTTGCCGCGTTGCTTTCCATGTTTTGCGGAACTCGGCTTCAGCGGTTGGCGGGTCTTGATTTGACAGCTGTCGTTTTCTTCCCGATTAGGGTCAGGATGCATTGATTCTCAAGGCGCTGCATGATTCACGGCTCGAAAAATGGAGTGGTGATATGAGCGACCTTTTCTGGCTGACCGACGAGCAGATGGCCAAACTTTCCCCTTTCTTCCCGCGGTCGCACGGCAAGCCACGGGTCGATGACAAGAGGGTGCTGAGCGGGATTATCTTCATCAATCGCAATGGGTTGCGGTGGCGTGACGCCCCCAAAGAATACGGACCGCACAAGACGCTTTATAGCCGGTGGAAGCGTTGGAGTGAGAAAGGCATCTTCGCGCGGATGATGGTCGGCTTGGCAGCCGAACACGGCGAGGAAAAGACCGTGATGATCGACGCGACCTATCTGAAAGCACATCGCACCGCGACCAGCATGGCCGCGAAATAGGGGGGCGTGGCCGCCTGATTGGCCAAACCAAGGGCGGCATGAATACTAAACTGCATGCTATCTGTGACAGCCAAGGGCGACCGATCAGCCTTTTTGTCACCGCTGGCCAAGTCAGTGACTACATCGGTGCGCGAGCGCTACTGAGCAGCATACCAGAAGTCGACTGGCTGCTCGGGGATCGCGGCTATGATGCAGACCGGTTCCGAGACGCGTTGAAAGACAAAGGAATAAGCGCCTGCATCCCAGGTCGAAAGCAACGCAACCGTCATCTATTGGTTATGAATCCTGACCCTACGACACACCGGTCTACTTTTCGATCACGGAGGTACACCGGTACATCGACAACATGAACCGTGAGGTCATCGGTCGACTGGACGGCGAGAACAAACCCAAGCTTTCTGATGGAACACTAATAGAAGATCGAAAACTTCATTACTTCGAAAACTCATGTACTTTCGTCCCGACATCCACGGCCAAAGCGGATAAGGCAACCAGCGGTCCGTTTTATGGAGAATTCAATCGCTTCCTCTCACGTCTTGAAACCAAACTCTCCGACAAGCGCCTACGCTTCTTGCTACAAGCCAAGAAAGATGATGGGAAGTGTTTCCAGACTGATGACTTTGAACAAATCATGAAGCAATTCATCGGTTACCTCAATCGATCCAATGTCACCATTGTCGACCTAAGTGGCATACCATTTGAGGTGTTGAGTATTACGGTGAGCCTAGTTTCTCGACTGATCTTCGATTTCTGTTTTCACTACTCGAAGCTGCGACAAAGACAAGAAGTACTGAATGATGTACCAGTCATGCTTGTCTGCGAGGAAGCTCATAACTACATCCCTCAGAGAGACGACGCTGCATATCGTTCTTCTAGAAAATCGTTGGAGCGCATTGCAAAAGAAGGAAGAAAGTACGGGCTCAGTTTGATGGTTGTGAGCAAGCGACCGTCAAAGGTTTCGGAGACTATCTTCGCGCAATGCAACAATTTTTTGGCGCTTCGGCTGACCAACAATACCGACCAAAACTATGTGAAGCGGCTCTTTCCGGACAACTCCAGCGGCATTACGGACATCTTACCCAATCTTGCCCCTGGTGAATGTGTCGTTGTCGGAGATGCTGTGTTGCTGCCAGCGATTGTGCAGATGCCGATGCAGAATCCCGAGCCACAATCCCAAGGCGTTCGCTTCCACAAAGAATGGCAGGAACCTTGGCGCGAATTTACTTTTGGGGATGTGATAAGTCGCTGGCGGAAAGAATGATACGCCTAGTGGTAGGCTGTGCGCGCGTCTGAACTTGACGAACAATCCGGTTTGCTGACCCGACGGATATCTGCTTTCGGGTTACTATAACGCAGCGACTGGCGCTGTTGCCAGGGATCGGACTTGGCCGGAGAATGAGCACTAACGCCAAAGCAGTAAATCTAGCATCCTATTCGAGGGAGCATTCAAACTCTTCGAGGAGGGTTTGCATTGCATTTTCAGTTCCAGTTTGCGTTCTTACCCTTTCCTCCAACTGGTCAATCAACAATACCTGCTGAGTTATTTCATCCGCCAACTTTGTGAGATTGGCGTTTAACTCAGACAACTCTTCATCGGCACCAAATGCGCGATAGGTGTTGCTCCAGCTACCATCCCTCCACATCCAGCTAGAATGAGTGAGCCTCCCCAACTGAACTGGTCCACCGCTATGTTTAGGAAACGGAGGACCACGAATGGCAAACAAGCGACCGAAGCCCGAAGAGATTGTCTCGAAGTTACGGCAGGTTGAAGTTCTGATGGGGCAAGGCATGTCCCGTCTTGATGCGATCAGGCAGATCGGAATTGTTGAACAGACCTATTACCGCTGGCGCAAAAAGTACGGCGGAATGGGCGTAGATCAGTTGAAAGAACTGAAACGGCTTCAGAAAGAGAACGAGCGGCTTAGACGCGCAGTTTCAGATCTGACGTTGGACAAACTGATCCTGACGGAAGCCGCAAAGGGAAACTACTGAGCCCCGCTCGTCGTCGTGCTTGTATTGACCATGTTCGCAACCAACTGAACGTTTCCGAGAGACGCGCCTGCCGCGTGCTTGGACAACACCGGTCCACGCAACGGCGTGTCCCACAAGGTCGCGCAGACGAAGACCGATTGGTGGCCGACATGATCGAGCTGACCCGTCAATACGGGCGATATGGCTATCGCAGGATCGCAGCGCAGCTGAGAGAGGCTGGGTGGTCTGTTAGCGATGGGCGAATTGAACGGCTTTGGCGACGAGAGGGGCTGAAAGTGCCAGTGAAACAATCGAAGAAAGGACGGCTTTGGCTGAACCCCTCTCATCGATACTGCGTATCGACTGCCGGGCAGTGGATGGGTCGTGTGTTCGGCTGAGGCCGGAGTATCGCAATCATGTATGGAGCTATGATTTCGTCCATTGTCGAACCGACGATGGCAAAGCTTTTCGGACGCTGAACATCCTTGATGAGCACAGCCGGGAGTGCCTGGCGATTAGAGTGAAGCGCAAGCTGAACTCGGTCGACGTGATCGACGCCCTGACGGATCTGTTCATCCTTCGTGGCGCACCCGGTTTCATACGTTCGGATAACGGGCCGGAATTTGTCGCCCAGGCCGTCCGAGACTGGATCGCCGCCGTCGGCGCCAAGACGGCTTACATCGAACCTGGCAGCCCGTGGGAGAACGGATACTGTGAAAGTTTCAATGGCCGGTTCAGGGACGAACTACTCAACGGCGAAATCTTCTACAGCCTGCGCGAAGCACAAATCCTGATCGAACAATGGAGGAGACACTACAATACAA
>NZ_JBQFYZ010000026.1:0-33085 GCF_056541905.1 Ruegeria sp. AF5 | reverse complement strand
GTCGAGCTGTTGCGGCAAAACGCTCCGGCCACCCGTCCCATAATCGCCCTCAGCGAAGGCAACGACCCCCGCATCACAAAAGGGGCCATCAACGCGCAGAGGGGGGTCGTGCTGTTTTGAAACACACGCTCAGCAGGAGGGTATGATGTCATGACATCTCAGGTTCTCAATCTCTTCGGTGCGCCCGCAACACGCAGCGAACGGCGTCTGGCCGATCTTCCGGGCCGCGTTGTCGAAGGCGATCCGCATCACCAGATCGGGATGCATTTTACCAGTCCGGATGGCAAGTTGTCGGCGGGCACATGGACCTCGACGCCCGGAAAATGGCATGCGTTCACGGACAAAGACGAATATTGCTATATTGTCAAAGGCCATTGCGCTTTGATCCACGAAGACGGCACCCGACAGGATTTTCGCGACGGGGCAAGTTTTCTGATCCCGAACGGGTTTCGCGGCTATTGGGAAGTCATTGAGGAAACGACGAAGCACTTTGTGATCCGGGATTGCACGTAAGACCCGCAAGGTGCTCCGAAGTGCAGATGCCGTTACGAGGGGTAGTTGTTCTTGCCATAAAGGCGCTGCATGATCATGGGCGTCAGGTACATCGGGATCTGATACGCGCCGATGAAGGCCATGATCGGGGCGGTGACATCGGGTGGCAGGGCGACAAAGAATATGGCGATGTTCCGGTTTCCCGCGATGATCGATATCGCGGTCGATTTGTCTGCGGGCAGCCGGTTTCGGCTCAGGTGAAATGCAACGGCTTGTGCCCCGAAATTGGCCAGACAGGCGAGCGCGATCCAGAAGGTTGCAATGGCGGGATTGTTCAGGGCCGTGGCGCTGACCGAAGGCATCAGCCCGATGACAAAGACGGCCAAGGTAAGTGTCGCCAATCCCTCCAAATTCTGCAGCATCGCGGGTGAAGGTGCACGCAGAACTGTGCGCCGGGTGATAATGGCAGCCGCGGTTGCAAGTACGATGGTTAGCAGCAATTGCAACCCGGCCTGCAAGACAGATTGAATATCCCCCAGTTCGGGCATGAGCAGAAATACGGGCAATGCGGTCAGCGGCAACAGTGCCGTACCCACAACCATCAGCCGCATCGCGTGTTCAGGCGGATGGCCCATCATCAGGCACATATTGGGACTGCCTGAAATGGACGGGGCCGCCGCCATGATCAGCAGGGACAAAAGGACAGGCGTTCCAGTCCACCCCCCCGCAAACCCGATGGCCAGCACGATCAGCGGCATCACGAATTGAAACCCGATGACTGTGAATGCAACCTTCTGCAGATCACTCAGCGACCCGAGAATGGTTTCCGGGTTCATCCTGAGGACTGTGACGAACAGCAACAAAACGACCAGAGGCGGCAGCAGGTTTCGCATCGGCTCGGCCAGAGACGGCAGCAGAAGCCCAGCCGCCAGCCCGGCGATCAGAACATGAGGGCCATGGCGCGCCGCCAGATGAAGCGGGTTCAAGGCCGGTCTACCCGCCCGGGCTTTGGCGCAGATTTTCCGGCAGCCATGTCGCCAGATCCGGGAACCAGATGAGGATGAAAACCATCAATACCATGATCAGGAACATCGGGATCGCGGCGCGTGCGATGTAGCTCATTTCGTGGTTTGTCATGCCCTGCATCACGAACAGATTGAACCCGATTGGCGGTGTGATTTGCGCCATCTCGACAACAACCACGATGAAGATGCCGAACCAGATCAGGTCGATCCCGGCGTCACGGATCATCGGTTCAACCACGGCCATGGTGAGCACGACCGAGGATATCCCGTCCAGAAAGCATCCCAGAATGATGTAGAAAACCAGCAACACCATCAGCAGCTCGAACCGAGTCAGGTCCCATCCTGCGATCAGGTCGGCCAGTCCGCGCGGCAGGCCGGTGAACCCCATCGACAGCGACAAAAAGGCCGCCCCCGCAAGGATCAGGGCGATCATCGCGCTGGTGCGCGTGGCCCCCATCAGGCTTTCGGTAAAGGTCTTCCAAGTCAGCGACCCTTGACCGGCGGCCAGCAAAAGCCCCCCGATCACGCCGAAAGCCGCGGCTTCGGTCGCGGTGGCATAGCCCAGATACATCGAGCCGATGACAACTGTGATCAGCAGGATCACAGGCAGCAGAAAGCGTGAGTTTTTGACTTTCTCGGAAAAGCTCAGCTTGCTTTCGTCGTTTGGGTTCCAGTCCTTTCCCAGCTTGGAATACAGCGCGACATAGCCCATGAACATCGCCGCAAGAACAAGACCGGGGAGGATACCGGCAAAGAACAGCTTGGTGATCGATTCATTGATCGTCACCCCGTACACAATCAGGGTCAGCGAGGGCGGGATCATCAGCCCCAACGTCGCGGCACCGGTCAACGTGCCGATGATCATCCGTTCGGGGTAATTGCGTTTGCGCAACTCGGGGATCGACATCTTTCCGACGGTCGTCAGGGTTGCCGCCGATGACCCCGAGACAGCGGCAAAGACAGTACATCCAACGATATTCGTATGCACCAGACCACCGGGCAGGGGGGCCATCCAGGGCGACAGTCCCTTGAACATGTCCTCGGACAATCGCGTTCGGTACAGGATCTCGCCCATCCAGATGAACATCGGCAGGGCGGTCAGGGTCCACGAGGACGATGCCGACCAGATGGTCGTGATCATCACGTCACCCACGGGGCGTGTCGTGAACAGCTCCATCCCGACCCAGGCAACCCCCATCAGGGCCAGTCCGACCCACACGCCGGTGCCCAACAGGGTAAAAAGCACAAAGAGGAAGAGGATGATAACAGACAGATTTTCCATGCGCTTACTCCCCGTGGCTCTGATCGGCCAGATCGCGGACGATCCGATGTTCACCGCGGAAAAGGACATGGATCAGGTGATCCGTCAGGGCGATGGCAAGGATCACGGCACCGATCAGCATCGCGGATTGAGGGATCCAAAGGGCGGTTCTATCCTGCCCCTGGCTGACATCGTTGAACTTCCAGCTCCAGTAGACAAAGCGATAGGCATACCAACAGAAATACCACATAACAGCCGTGCCAATGGCAAAACACCAAACCTCAAGAACGCGCCGCACCCCGTCCGGCACTGCGTTCAGCAGGATCGATACACGGATGTGACTGCCCCGGTTCAGCGCGTTGGCAAAAGCCAGAAAAGAGGCGGCAGCCATCGCATAACCGGCATAGTCCGGTGCGCCGGGAAACACTTCGCCGGTCCAGCGGGCCAGCATCTGCACCACGATCAGCAGCAATATGGCAATCAGGCTGAGCGCCGCCAGAACCCCTGCCGCCAGATAAATGAAATCCAATACGGACCGAAGCCCTCGCAAAACCGCCATGCCGTCCCCGCTGTGTTCTGATTGGATGTGAAACGGGCGGCAGGATATGCCACCGCCCGTTCCGAAAGGATTACTGCGACGAATTGAAGGCGTCGACGATGGCCTTGCCTTCGTCCCCAGCGGCCTCCAGCCATTCATTGGTCATGGTCACGCCAATCTCTTTCAACTCCTGCACCATCTGATCCGATGCCGGGCCAACGGTCATGCCGCCATCCCGCAGGCCTTGCAAGGTAAAGCCGGTGTATTCCTTAGCGCGCCAGTTCCCGGCATATTCCGCCAGTTCCGCACAGCCCTTGATGACTTTCTTGTTGGCATCGGATACACCAGACCAGACGTCGGAATTGACCATCACATAGTTGCGCGGCAGCCAGGCGTCGACCTCGTAGAAATAGTTCAGGCTTTCCCAAACCTTGCGGTCATACCCGGTTGATCCCGACGATATCATTGAATCCGCGACCCCGGTTGCAAAAGCCTGGCTGATTTCAGCCGCTTCGATGGTGACCGGCAGCATCCCGGTCAACTCGGCCAGCCGCGAAGTGGCGTTGTTGTACGAGCGGAACTTGATACCCTTCATCTCGGCGACCGAGTTCACCTCGTTTTTGAAATAAAGACCCTGCGGCGGCCACGGCACTGCATAAAGCAGTGTCAGGTTTTGTTCGGCCAGCAGGCTTTCGATCGAAGGTTTGGCTGCTTCCCAAAGCTTGGCGCTGTCGTCGAATGAAGTTGCAAGAAACGGGATGGAATCAAACCCGAACAATGCGTTTTCGTTCTGATGTCCGGACAGCAACCGCTCACCGATCGGGGCTTGTCCGGTCTGGATCGCGCGTTTGATGTCGGCGCCCTTGAACAGCGATCCGGACGGGTGCGTGACGATTTCGATCTCACCACCGGTGCCGGTGGTGACGCATTTGGCAAATTCCGCACCCGTGGCCGAGTGGAAGTTTGACGCCGAATAGGCCATCGGCATGTCCCATTTTTCGGCCATGGCGGGTGCAGCAGCGGTGGCAGTCAGCGCAGTTGCCGCCAGAAGGTTCGTCAGTTTCTTCATCATTCTTCTCCCTGTTGAATTTGGAAACACCGGCGTTTTTCACCGGTTTGTTTGTTATTTTGCGTATCGTGACGGCGCGTAGACGCTCATGTCGACATTTGGCGTTCTGCCCGCAATCATCTGCGCCAGAAGGCGCCCGGTTTTTGGCCCGCCTGTCAGGCCGATATGGTGATGACCAAAGCCCATGTAGGCCCCTTTGATACCGGGCACATCGCCAATGACCGGGATCGAGTCAGCCGGGGCGGGCCTGTGCCCCATCCATTCCACTTCCTCCTTCCATGTCACGCCCGGGAACGCCGCCCGGGCATTTTTGCGCATCAACTCGAACGGAGCGCGCGAGGGCGGCGCATCCAGCCCTCCGAACTCAACAATGCCCGCCAAGCGTATGCGCCCATCCATCGGTGTCGCAACGAACTTGCCCGAGACAACCATAACCGGGCTGCGCGGCATCGCGGAAGGCTCTACCAATTCAAGATGATAACCACGTTCGCTTTCAAGAGGAACAGAAACTCCCAAGCGCTTTGCCAATGGGCCCGACCAGATCCCGGCCGTCACGACGGCTGCGTCACAAGCAATTGTCTCGCCACCGGCCCGAACACCGGTGACATGTCCGTTTTCCCGAACCACATCTTCGACATTTGCGCGTATGAAGCGACCGCCGTTCGCCTCAACATGCGCGGCAAGGTCTTTCACGTACCGGCCGGGGTCGGTGATGTGGCCATGATCTGAAAGCCGGGCGGCAAATCCGATGCCCTGACTGTAAACCGGGTCATATTCATGGAAGGCGTGACCTTCCAATTCGTCCCACTGAAACCCGTTCCTGCGCCGGATATCCCAACCAAAGGCATCTTCCTCAAAATGTGCGCGATCCCTGTAAAGAAACAGGTAATCTGAAGGAACCAGCCACTTTTCCGCCCCCGTTCCGGCCGCCAGCGCCTTGTGATCATTCAGACTGTCGCCAACGATGGATGTCAGTGCTGCGGCGATCCTCTCGACGTCGGCGGCGTTTGCATGTCTGAGGTATTTCCAAAGCCACGGAAGAAGCTTTGGTAAATACCCCCATTTCAGGAACAACGGTTGCGAGGGGCTCATCAGCATCTTCGGTGCTTTTCCCAACAATCCGGGGACTGTTACCGGAACGATCGAACACGAGGCCAAAACCCCGCCATTCCCGTGCGAGGTACCTTCGGCAGGGCCTGCCTTGTCGATCAGGATCACGTCGTGACCATCCCGCTGCAACCAGACCGCAGTCGACACGCCGACAATTCCGGCCCCTATGATGGCTATGGTTTTCTTTTCCGTCATTCTGTCACCGCCTTGGCAACCGCATAATGATTCAGTTTGGTCAGGTCAGGTCTGCCGCCAAGTCCGGAGCTCTGAGGCACGCATACCTGACCGTCCTTTACCTGAAATGGCTGCTCCAGAATGTCCTCTTTCAGGAAATAGGACGCCTGATAGAATTCGCAGCCCAGAGAGATTTCCGGTGTCGCGGCAATCATGTGCGTGCCTGCCAAATGGGCCAGTCCAGCCTCGAACATATCGCCACCATAGGCCGACAGGCCATGGGCCGCAGCGATGCGCGCAACCGTCTGCCCGCGGGTCGGGCCGCCTGACTTCATGATCTTCACCGAAACCCCGTCGCAGATCCCTTCGCGGGCTGCGCGCTCCATGTCTTCGGGGCCAAAGACGCTTTCGTCGGCCAGAAGGGGAACATCCGTCATCTGCCGCAGCTTTGCCATCATGCCAAACTGATGGGCGCGGACAGGTTGTTCAATGAAATCCGGTTTGAACTGAGCGACGTCCCGCACCTGCGATGGCGCATCATCAATGCTGAGCCCTTGATTATAGTCCACGCGGACCGAGAGCTCCGGGTAGTTCTGGGCAAGGTACTCCAGCCGCATGATGTCGAAGGCGTGATCCTTGAACCCGGTCTTGAGTTTGACAATCCGAACACCATCCTCACGCAGGCGTGCCAATAGTTCGATGTCCTGGGCAAAGTCGGGATTTGCGATGGAACAACTCAGCGGAATGCTGTCGCGGAAGCGACCACCCAACAAGGACCAGACCGGAACACCGCTGATCCGGCCTGCCAAATCCAACAGCGCGGTTTCCAGCGCGGCCTTGGCTTCGGTGCAATGTGCCACGGCGTAAGCCGCACGTGCCATGATGGCGGCCCGATCCCCAACGCATGCCCCAAGAACGTGAGGGCGCAGATAACGGTCCAGCGCGGCAAAACTCGCTTCGGGTGTTCCGGTGAATACCGACCAGGGCGACGCCTCGCCATACCCTTGGGTGCCATCCTCGGATGTCAGGCGCAGGATGACGACTTCGCAAACGCCTTCAACCGATCCGATGCCGTGATCCCGGCGGGATGTGACCGGCAGTTCAAGATGCCACAGGTCATAACCGATGATTTTCTGTGCCAGATTGCTCATTTCGCCCCCTGTCGATGGGGAAAGCCTGCCTTGACCGGACTATCATTTCAAATACTATATTTTCGTAAGTTCATCAGAAAAAGTGATGTGATCATCGTTGTCCCTGCGCTTTCGCCAACTTCAGGCTTTTCATGCCATAATGGAAACCGGAACTGTGACCGGCGCGGCCTCGGTTCTTGGGATATCGCAACCCGGCATCAGCAACCTTCTGGCACAGCTTGAACGCGAAGCGCGTCTGCCTCTGTTTGAACGGACAAAAGGCCGATTGCTGCCAACCCCTGAGGCCGAGATGCTATTTCGCGAGGTCGACACGGTCGTGCGCGGGCTGGACCACGTGGCGCAGGCCGTGACCGATTTGCAAAACAAACATCCCGGACAGTTGCAGGTTGCCGCGCCGCACCTGTTGTCCTTTGGTTTCATGCCCCGCGAGATCGCGCGGTTTGCCAAAACGCGCCCCAACCTGTCTGTCAGCTTTCAGTCGCAATATTCATCCAAGATTCAGGAATGGGTCATCTCGGGCCTGTTTGAAATCGGTATTGTCGAGATGCCCATTCTGCATGACACACTGAACTATCAGGAGTTTCAGTTTGAAACGCTCGCGACTTTTCCTGAGGGCAGTCCCTTGGCCGAGCACGACGTTCTGACGCCAGAGATATTGGAAAACGAACCCTTCATCGTAATGGGGCCGGAACATCAGACCCATCGCCGGACCCGCGACATCTTTCAGACATCCGGTCACACATGGCGCACCCAGATACACACCCATCTTTCCGAAAACCTGCTGAGCTTTGTAAAACAGGGTATGGGGGTCGCGATGATCGACCCCTTTACCGTGACCTTTGACGACGAGAGCGGGTATCTGACCCGCCCATTTGCGCCGCCAGTCATGCTGGATCTTGCGATCATCACGGCAAAGGGACGCCCTCTGTCCACGATTGCGCAGGAATTTCTGGCCCAGTTGACCCCGTCAATTGCCGCTTACGCGACCCATTCCGAGACCGGTGCGGCCGCTTCGTGAAGCGGCTGTGAGTGAATGTCGACAAGTGTTGGGCCGTCATGCTCAATCGCCTGTTTCAGCACGCGCGTCAGATCCTCGGGGTCTTTGACGGTCCAGGATTTGACGCCAAAGGCCGCCGCAACAGCGGCGTGGTCTGTCCGGTTGAAATCAACATTGTAATAGCGCTGACCAAATCCCGCTTTCTGGCCAGCCTTGATCCATCCGAAGACTGAGTTCGAGAAGACGATCGAAGTGATTGGCATATTGTGCCGGACCATCGTTTCAAACTCGCCGCAGGTGAACCCGAACGAGCCATCGCCCATGACCGACAGGGTTTTAACCGATTGCCGCCCGACATGTGCCCCCATGGCCGCGCCCAGCGAATACCCCAGCGCCCCATGTGCCCGGTTGGTGATGAAATGACGCCCCGGTTTCCGCCAGCGGTAATATGCGCTGAAATAGGGGCAGGGGGTGCCGGGGTCAGCGACCACAATCGAGTCGTCATCCAGAATGTCCATCAAGGACGCCATGACAGCCTCGGGCCGGATCGGCGTCTCGCGACTTGCGGCCAGCGGGGCGAACGCGGTCCTCTTGGCCTCCCAAGCGGCGCGGGCTTTGGCTGCTCCGCCTTGGCTGGTCAGGTCCTGCCGGTTTTCCAGTGCCAGCGCCAAAGCCTCCAGCGCCAGACGGGCATCAGCGCAGATAGCCACTTCGGTCTGGTAATTGGCGCCGATCACCATCGGATCGCTGTCGATATGGATGATCGTGGTGCTGCGCCCGGGGCTTCGCCACCGTTCCGTTGTGACCGAACCGGCGCGGCAGCCAATGAACAAAACGACATCGGCCTGATCCACGACTGCGCGGGTTGCCGGGATGCCCCCGTTCGACCCGACAACGCCCAGGGCAAGCGGGTCGGTCTCGGCAATGGACCCCTGACCCGACACGGTCGTGGCCACGGGCATGTCCAGCAGGCCTGCAACCCGGCGCAGCGCATCGGTCGCCCGGGACAAAACCGGCCCGCCACCACAGACCGCAACCGCGGATTTGGCCCCTGCAAGAATGGCAGCCGCTGCTTCGATGGCGTCCGGGTCAGGTGCGGCCCGTTCAGCGGGATAGCTGCGGTGCCTGTCATCCGCCCAGATTTCAGCCTCGTCTACCTGCCCCTTCTGCGTGTCAAACGGCAGCGCCAGATGCGTCGCACCGGGCGTGCCGGTCGTCATCGCCCTGAAGGCGGCCCGAACCATGGCCGGAAGCCGCGCTGCGTCGTCGAGGGATGTGTTCCATTTGGCCAGAGGCCGGAACAGCGCAGGCTGATCCAGTTCAGTCAACGGGTATTTGCCGCGGCTGGTCGTTGCCACATCTGACGTGATCGCGAGTATCGGAACCGAGCTTTCGTTGGCCTCGACCACTCCGGGCAAGATATAGGTCGCACCACCGCCGGACGGGCCCTCGCACACGCCGGGCTTGCCGGTGACGCGGGCATAGCCATCCGCCATATAGGCTGCGTGCCGCTCGTCCCGTGTCAGAATGTGCTGAATGCCGTGATCCATCCGGGCAAGGGCATCATAAAAGGGCAAAGTGGTATCGCCGCACAGGCCAAACATATGCGTCACACCATGCGCTTCCAGCATGCGCACCATGGCTTCGGCTCCGGTCAGAAAATTTGTCCCTGTCATGGTTGCGAGTCCCTTGTTTCAAAACTGTACGCAGACCTGTATACAGTTTTGTATATTGATTTCAAGTTCAGCGTGTGGCACCTGTGATTCAAACGAAGAAGGGCAGGGGTAATGGCGGGTCCGCGCGTCGACGATATCTATGATCAGGTCAAGGCGATGGCGGTTTCGTTTCGCCTGCGCCCCGGCGACCGCCTGAACGAAGTGGCGTTGTCCAGGGATCTGGGCGTCAGCCGCACCCCGCTGCGCGAGGCGTTGAACCGTCTGGTTGCCGAACGGCTTTTCGACTTCCGCCCCGGACAAGGCTTTTTCTGCCGCCCGCTGGATGCGCAAAGCGTGTTCGACCTGTTCGAACTGCGCCAGATCATTGAAACAGCGGCGGTGCGCGCGGCCTGTGCCAAGGCATCGGACGAAGACCTGCAATTGCTGCGGGATGAGCTTTACGCAACGGGCATCGACATCACCGGTCTGACTGTTGAAGAAGCCGTCAACCGGGATGAGGCGTTTCATCTGGGTATCGCGAAGCTGTCCGGAAACATGGAACTGTTGCAAACCCTGACGCGGATCAATGACCGTATCCGCTATATCCGTTGGATCTCCATGAGTCTCGACCGCGTGCAACGCTCAAAGGACGAACACAAACGCGTCATGCAGGCTTTGATGAACCGGAACGCGGATGAGGCGGCACGGGTTCTGGCTGCACATATCTCCAAACGTATGGATCAGGTGCAGGATGCCGTGCGTCACGGGATTTCGAACATCTACATGGAAGGGTCGGACGATATTTCGACCCGTATCATCGAGGAGGTTGCGCGATGATCGCGCAGGGCGGAAAATCCATCTACGGCGCGTCTGTCGGCATTCTGATGCTGGATGCCCGCTTTCCCCGCATTCCCGGCGATATGGGCAACGCGCAGACCTGGCCCTTTCCGGTTCACTATCGCATTGTGCGCGATGCTTCGCCGGATCGGGTGGTCCGGCACAAAGCCGAAGGCATGCTCGACGTGTTCATCGACGCGGCGCAGGAGCTTGTCAAAGATGGTGTGGACGGGATTACCACCAATTGCGGGTTTCTGTCGCTGTTCCAAAAAGAGCTGGCCCAGGCAGTGCCTGTTCCGGTGGCCACATCGTCCCTGATGCAGGTTGAAATGGTCAACCGCATCCTGCCAGCGGGAAAACGCGCCGGGGTTCTGACCATATCAGCCTCCACTCTGACCCAAGACCATTTGCTGGCTGCCAATGTTCCATTGGACACGCCTATCGGCACGACCGAAGGCGGGGCGGAGTTCACCCGCGCAATCCTTGGAAATGAGCTTGGCCTTGATGTGGAAAAGGCCCGCAAGGACAATGTCGAAGCCGCAATGGCCCTGACATCGAAACACCCCGATCTTGGCGCGATCGTGCTGGAATGCACGAATATGTGCCCCTACGCACCCGATATTCAGCGCGCCACAGGGCTGCCCGTGTTTTCTATCGTGTCTTTCGTGACATGGTTTCAGGCCGGTCTTGTGCCGCCCACCTACTAGACAGGTGACACGGGCGCTCTGACTGACCCGCCCTAAGATGTCACAGGTTCAGGTCGCCTTGTACCGAGTTCCGGATCACCCGCTCGGCATTCGGAATGTCGTTTGAAAGCGCCCGCTCTCTTGCGGCCTGTTTGTCCAGCCCAAACCCAACCCAACGGTCGGTGAGCCGGGTTTCCAGTGTAGCAAGATCGACGCCCAGAAACACCTTGAGCGCCCATAAGGGATGAAGGCCCACCCAGCCCGGTTCATCCAGCAAAAGGTAATTGCCTTCAACCAGAACGACCCGCTGATCAGGCGAGATCATTGATCGGGCAGCGATCGCCAGATCAAGCTTTCGGTCGAAGCCCGGAATTGCAACTTCATCTTCGGTGCGCAAACGCACAAGCAAGGCATGAAGCCCGGCAAGATCGAAGGTTTCCGGCGCGCCCTTGCGGGCGAAAAGCCCGCGTTCCTTCAGGATCGCGTTGTCAAAGTGAAAACCGTCCATTGGCACAAGCCCTGCTGACACGCCGCGCCGGTTCAGCTTGGCCGTGGCAAGGCTGGCAACGGTGCTTTTCCCGGATCCGGGCGGGCCCGCAATCGCGACAAGTTGCCGGTGTCGGGCCGGCGGCAGCGCCTCAACGGCGTCGACGATGCTGTCGGCCAGAACGTCAGGGGCGGTGCCGCCACCGGTCATGCAGCCTGATCCTCGGGCGGTGCGTCCTTGGCCCCGGTCATGAATGCTACGGCGTCGGACATCGAATAGTCCTTGGGGTCAATCACACACAGGCGTTTTCCCAGCCTGTGCACGTGAATCCGGTCTGCGACTTCGAATACATGAGGCATGTTGTGGCTGATCAGGATGATCGGAATGCCGCGTGATTTCACATCCTGGATCAGTTCAAGGACCCTGCGGCTTTCCTTGACACCCAGTGCTGCTGTCGGTTCGTCCAGAATGATGACCTTGGACCCGAACGCCGCTGCACGTGCCACGGCAACGCCCTGACGTTGTCCACCCGACAGGGTTTCGACGGCCTGATTGATATTCTGGATGGTCATCAGACCCAGTTCGCTCAGCTTTTCGCGGGCGAACTTTTCCATCGCCGGACGGTCTAGCATTCGAAGCCACGACCCGAGCGGCCCCTTTCGCCGAATTTCCCGCCCCATAAACATATTGTCCGCAATCGACAGGGCAGGGGACATGGCAAGCGTCTGGTAGACGGTTTCAATACCGGCTTCACGCGCGTCGATTGGTGAATGGAAATTCACCTTTTGACCTTCAAGCCAGACATCGCCTTCGTCTGGCGTCACTGCGCCCGACACTGCCTTGATCAGCGTCGACTTACCCGCGCCATTGTCGCCGATCACCGCCAGAATCTCACCCGGCATCAGGTCAAAATCGCAGTGATCCAGCGCAGTCACCTTGCCGTAGCGTTTCACAAGGTTCCGTCCTTTGAGAATGGGTTCCATCAGGCTGCTACCTTTCTGATCCACTGGTCGACCGCGACCGCTGCGATGATAAGGATGCCGATCAGCAGGAACGTCCATTGTGCATCCGCGCCCAGCAACCGCAGCCCAAGCGTAAAGACACCCACGATCAGGGCACCAAACAGGGACCCCAGAATAGACCCGCGACCGCCAAACAGCGATATCCCTCCGATCACGACCGCCGTGATGCTTTCGATATTGGCCAGCTGGCCCGAGGTTGGCGAAACCGACCCGATCCGGCCAATCAGGGCCCAGCCCGCAAAGGCGCAGATCAGCCCGGACAGCATGTACACGGATATCAGCGTGCGGTGCACGTTGACACCAGACAGTTCTGCCGCTTCGGGGTCATCCCCGACGGCATAGACATGCCTGCCCCAGGCCGTGTGCCGCAACGCGTATGCAAGGACGAGGATCAGCGCCAGCATGAAGACAACACCAACGGTAAACACCGCCCCGCCCAGGTTAAACTTGGCACCAAACAGTTGCAGGATGGCGGCGTGTTCCTCGATCTCCTGCGACCGGATCGTTTCGTTTTGTGAATAAAGAAAATTCGCCGCAAGAACGATCTGCCACATGCCAAGGGTGACGATGAAAGGCGGCAGCTTGATGCGACTGACCAGAAACCCGTTCAAGGCCCCGATTGCCGAGCCAACAGCAAGGCCGCACACAATCGCAACCGAAGGCGGCATTCCATAGCGGAAAGTGAATTGCCCCATCACAACCGACGACATCACCATGATGGCCCCAACACTCAGGTCGATGCCTGCGGTCAGGATCACAAGGCTCTGCGCCGCGGCCACGATCCCGACGATCTGAACCTGTTGCAGGATCAATGTCAGCGCAAAGGGCGAAAAGAACTTGGGGCCCAGCAAGACACCAAAGATGACGATTGCAGCGACAAGGACGATCAGCGGGACCAGCGACGGGTTCACATGCAGAAAATGCTGAACCGTTCCGACAAATCCGCGTTGGTGATCGTCAAATTCGGCAACTTGCTCTGGGCTGCCCTTTGCGGCGGTTTCGAAATCGTCGGCTTGTCGTGAAGAATCGGACATGGAACTTCCCCCAAAGCGTCAGGTTTATGACGACTTTAGCAAGGTTTCGGGCGTGTGGGTGGTTTTGATAAGTGGAAGGCCGCGCAGCGGCCTTCCGTACGTTCAGCTTAACCCCAGCAGAGGTCCATGCCTTCCTGAACCGAGATGGACTCGACGCCGTCGGCGGCCTTATCCGTCACAAGCGCCACGCCAGTGTCAAAAAAGTCCTTACCGGGTGTGTTCTCGGGTTTCGTCCCTTCGTCCGCCCATTTCTTGACAGCCTCAACGCCCAGCGATGCCATCAGCAGCGGGTATTGCTGGGATGTTGCGCCGATGACCCCGTCCGCCACGTTCTGCACGCCGGGGCAGCCGCCATCGACGGAAACGATCAGCACGTCATTTTCGCGCCCGATAGCCTTGAGCGCCTCGTAAGCACCCGCTGCCGCCGGTTCGTTGATGGTATGCACCACGTTGATCATCGGGTCTTTGGCCAGCAGGTTTTCCATCGCGCGGCGGCCGCCTTCTTCGTTGCCAGCGGTGACATCGCTGCCAACAAGACGCGGGTCGTCTTCATCGCCGATCACGTTCGGATCGGCCAAATCAACACCGAACCCCTGCAGGAACCCCTGATTGCGAAGCACGTCCACAGTGGGCTGGCTGACCGCAAGGTCCAACGTGGCGATTTTGGCGTCGTTTGCCGCATCTCCCAGAGTGGCTTTTGCCCATTGTCCAATCAGAAGCCCCGCAAGGAAATTGTCGGTGGCAAAGGTCGCGTCGGCCGAGTCGATAGGCTCAAGCGGGGTGTCCAGCGCAATCACCAGCAGCCCGGCATCGCGGGCCTGCTGCACCGCCGGAACGATGGACGACGTATCCGACGCGGTCAGCAGGATACCCTTTGCGCCATCCAGAATGCAGGTTTCAATGGCCTGAACCTGAGTTTCGTGGTCGCCGTCGACTTTGCCGGCAAAGGCCTTCAGCGTCATGCCAAGCTCTTCGGCTTTGGCTGTGGCACCCTCTCTCATTTTAACAAAGAAAGGGTTGGTATCCGTCTTGGTGATCAGGCAAACGGTTTCACCTTCGGCCATTGCACTGCTTGCCATGGCCGTAACCGCCAGCGCCGTGGCGCCTGCAAGTTTCGCAAGTTTCATCGGTAGTCCTCCCAGTTTTCCCAATGCCCGTCCGGGCATACGTTTGATCGGGCGAAAACCGGCCCGATCGAACGTGAAAACCATCACAAGATTCGAATTTCGAGTCAATAAATAAATCACTCTTATTTATTATTGACAGAAAGGAAGGGTTTCAACATTGTCGTCATGAAGGGGATGGCCGTGTCTGCAATGAACTCTTTGGACAATACCACTGGCGTACGCGAGCCAGATATGCGCGGCACCAACCAAAGTGGAATGCGGGCCCGAAATGAACGGCTTGTCCTGTCACTGGTCCGGCGCCATCAGGCCCTCGCAAAATCTGAAATCGCGCGGATGACCGGGCTGTCGGCGCAGACGGTCTCGGTCATCATGCGCCAGTTGGAAACCGATGGGCTGCTTCTGCGGGGCGAACC
The DNA here is from genome assembly GCF_056541905.1 of Ruegeria sp. AF5. NCBI lineage: Bacteria > Pseudomonadati > Pseudomonadota > Alphaproteobacteria > Rhodobacterales > Roseobacteraceae > Ruegeria > Ruegeria sp. AF5. Next base: position 18,007 of record NZ_JBQFYZ010000026.1, on the reverse strand, counting down.
GATCCGGGGAAAAGTCGGACAGCCCTCGGTTCCCATGCGCCTGAACCCGGATGGCGCTTATTTCTTTGGGCTCAAAGTCGGGCGGCGCAGTACCGAACTGGTGCTGACGGATTTCCTTGGCAACGTCAGGCACCGCGAACGGCGGACCTATGATTTTCCGACGCCCGAGGCGACATTGAGCTTTTCCACAGAAAGCCTCGACAAAGTGATGGCGTCAATGTCGCACGAGGCGCGCAGCAGAATCGCGGGCCTTGGGATTGCCATGCCGTTCTACCTTTGGGACTGGGCACAAACATTGCAGGTTCCTCAGGAAAAAATGGATCCGTGGCGTGACGCGGACCTGAAAGGCGCGTTGGCCGCTAGCTATGACGTGCCGGTTTTCCTGCAAAACGACGCAACGGCCGCCTGCGGTGCCGAGCTGGTGTTTGGCCCGGCGGAAGGCCCACGAGATTTCCTGTATTTCTATGTCGGCTTCTTCATCGGGGGCGGGGTGGTTCTGAACGGCTCCATCTTTTCAGGGCGGGGAAATGCCGGTGCGCTTGGCCCATTGCCTGTGCCGGACGAAGTGGGCGGAGTGAAACCGTTGATAGATGTCGCCAGTCTTTATGTGCTGGAGCGTGCGGTTGGTGGAAATGCCGCAACAGCCGGTTCAATCTGGGAAACGACACTGCATTGGGACGTACCGGAAACCCACCTTGAGAATTGGCTGAACCAGGCGGCGCACGGAATCGCCCATGCCATCGTCTCTTCTTGCAGCCTGATCGATTTCGAATGTGTCAAGATTGATGGCTGGATGCCTGCTGATATCAAGGCGCGGCTGGTGGAAAGGGTTGAGCTCAAACTATCCCATATGAACCTGACCGGGCTTGAACGGCCCTTGGTGCTGGCGGGGACGGCAGGCCCGGATGCCCGCTCATTGGGGGCGGCCAGTTTGCCATTGTCGGAAAGATACCTGCTCGAAGGGTAGGTTCATCCCTGAAAACCCCGACCTTTATCCAAAGCGGATCCGCCGGAAAAAGGGCATCGCCCGCTAAACTTTTTGACAGCCAGCGCAATTGATCGTTGACGGATGCCGAAGAAGTCTGGCAAGCCGCTCGGCATGTCCGGTTCCGGGGCGTGCTCTGGAATCAATAGGGAATGCGGTGCGGGCTTTGGCCCAATTCCGCAACTGCACCCGCAACTGTAAGCGGCGAGCAGGGCTGAAGTGCCACTGGTGTTAATCCGGGAAGGCCAGCCCAACGCTTTGACCCGCAAGTCAGGATACCTGCCGGACATGTGCCTTTGACAAGGGCACTCCTAATCGGCGACGGGATGTGCGTCGGAGCAGGATGCTTGAAAAAGCAGCTTAGCTTGGACGTCCCCGCAGTCAAAACGCATCTCGTACCGGGGTTGGTGCGATGGGACAAGGACGACTATTGATGACCAAGCTGCTTTCCGCAGCCGCTGTGGCGATGGCGCTTCCAGCGATGGCAAATGCGCATTTCCTGCTGGAATACACCGCTGACACCATGATCGACGCACCGGGGAATGTTCCGGTCAAGCTGATCTTTTGGCATCCGTTCTCGAACGGGCATGTCATGGATCTGGACAAGCCGCAGGAATTCTACGTGATCCACAACGGTCAGAAAACCGATCTGCTGGATACCTTGGAACCCGTACGTTTCACCGGCGGCGAAAACGAAGGCGCGGCATTCAAGGGTTATGTTCCCGTCAAACGGTCGGGCGACTATGTGTTGGTGACTGTTCCCCAGCCCTATTATGAGGAATCCGAGGATATCTATATCCAGCAGATCGCCAAGGCATTCCTGAACCGCAATGAACTGCCGACCGACTGGATGAACCCGGTGGGCTTGCCGGTTGAGATCATCCCGCTCAACAAACCAACCAACATCATCGCGGGTTCGACGTTTACAGGTCGGGTTATGGCCGAAGGCCAACCGGTTGCGGGTGCCGAGATCGAGATCGAGTACATGGCCGCAGAACCGAACATGGAAAGCGCGGCCGCTTCCGCCCCGTCGGTCTCGCCGATGCCGGGTGGTGCATTGGTCGCAACTTCGGATGATAACGGGTATTTCACGTTTGGCGTTCCAAAAGCCGGATATTGGGGATTTGCCGCACTCGGCGCCGGTCCCGTGACCGAACACAATGGCAAAGAACTCAGTCAGGACGCTGTCATCTGGATCCGCGCCTGGGATTTGGAGTAACCGTAGATGCACATCGTTGACGGAGCCTTGTCCAACCCTGTCGTGATCGGCGGCGCAGTCGCTGCGGCGGGTGGGATTGCCATGGGCCTCAGGTCGCTGGATCTTGATCGCATCCCCACTGCGGGGGTGCTGTCTGCCAGCTTTTTCGTGGCATCGCTGATCCATGTGCCGATTGGCCCTTCGTCAGTGCATCTGATCCTCAACGGTATGGCCGGGCTTTTGTTGGGCTGGGCCGCATTCCCGGCCTTGTTCGTCGGGCTTTTGCTGCAGGCCGTCTTCTTTGGCTTTGGCGGGTTGACGGTATTGGGGATCAACACCCTGAACATCGCGTTGCCCGCGGTTTTGGCCGGGCTGATCTTTGGCCGCCTGATCGCCCATGGCTCACCTCTGCAAGGTGCGATATGGGGCGGGGTCGGCGGTGCCTTTGCCATCGCCGCCACAACCGGCATGGTTGCGTTTTCACTGGCCCTGTCCGGGGATGCATTCCTGCCAGCGGCCAAGCTTGTTTTCTTTGCACATATTCCTGTCATGGCGATCGAGGCGATCCTGACTGGGTTCGCGGTTTTGCTGGCGCGCAAGGTCAAGCCCGAGCTGTTTGTCAAACGAGCGGTCGCATGAGGTACCTGGCGATCATTCTGGTGCTGTGCTGCGCACCCGTACCTGCCTTGGCGCATAAGGTCATCGCCGGAGTGTTTGAATCCGGTGACGCCATCGAAGGCGAAATCGGCTTTTCCAACGGTGACATGGCAAGCGGGGCCGAGGTCATCGTCAACGGCCCGGACGGAGCCGAGCTGGGCCGTATCGTAACAGATGCAGATGGGTTTTTTATCTACACGCCAAACGCGCCGGTGGCCCATACTTTCTTTGCAAACCTTGGTGCCGGGCATGTGACCGAGGTCACCATGCCCGCTGCGGATGTCGCCCGGATCATGGGCGTTGAAGCGGAACCCGACACCGCGCCGACAAACGCACCTGCCCAGACAGCGGCGGTGCTCAGCGATGAACAACAACAGGTCATTGCCAGGGCCGTGCGGGATGAGCTGCGCCCGCTGCGTCGGGAAATCGCCGCCTACCGCGAACAAAATGACCTGCAAACTGTTCTGGGTGGGATCGGATATATCGTCGGTCTGTTTGGTCTGGGCTTTTACTTTGCGGCACGCCGCAAGCTGGCGGCCTGATGGCGCACGTTCTGGGGCAACAGGAAAGCACGCTGGTCAAAGCGGGCGCGCAGCGGCGCGGCGCGATCAACCCGCTTGATCCAAGGATGCGGATCGTCATGGCGGTTGTCTTCGCGGTGGTGACTGTCGCGGTGTCCTCGCTGACGGCGCTGTGCGCGGCTTTGGTGGTGTCCCTTTCGCTTCTTGCCGCGTCGCGTCTGCCCTGGCGGAAAACGTTGAAACGCATGGCCATGATGGATGGGTTCATCCTTTTCATGCTGGTGCTGTTGCCATTCTCCATGCCCGGCGACCCGATGTTCACGCTCTGGGGGTTTCCCGCAAGCTGGCAGGGTTTCTGGAAAGCGGTCGAGATCGCTCTGACGGCCAACGCGGTCATCCTGTCCCTTATGGTGCTGGTCGGCACGATGGAGCCGGTCACTCTTGGCCACGCCCTGCACCGCCTGCGCTGCCCCGAAAAGCTGGTTCACCTTCTGATGTTCACCATCCGCTATATCGAGGTTCTGCGGGAAGAATACCTGCGCCTGCGCGCGGCCATGAAGGTACGCGGATTTCGCCCGGCAACAAACTGGCACACCTATCGCAGCTTTGGCTATCTCGTGGGCATGATGCTGGTGCGCGCGATCGAAAGATCCGAACGCATACTTGATGCGATGAAATGCCGGGGGTTTTCAGGCCGTATGCTGCTGCTTCAGGACTTTGCCCTGACCCGAAGGGACATCGTTTTTGCCGCAGGTCTTGGTGCCCTTTGCGCGGGTCTGATCATACTGGATTTGGCATGACACTGATTGCGCTTGAAGATATCTGCTTTGCCTACCCCGGTCAGCCACCCGTTCTTGACGGTGCCAGCCTCAGCCTGTCCGCCGGTCAACGCCTGTCGCTGACGGGCCCGAACGGGGCGGGAAAATCGACCTTGCTGCGTATCACGCTTGGCTTGCAGCGCCCACGGTCCGGCACGGTCACGATCTTTGGTCAGCAAAGGGTGCAAGAGGCCGATTTTCACGACGTGCGCCGCCGGGTGGGACTTGTGTTTCAGGATGCGGATGATCAGTTGTTCTGCCCGACCGTCGCCGAGGATATCGCCTTTGGCCCGCTCAACCTGGGCAGAACACGCGACGAAGCACTTGCCATCGTTGAAAGCGTGTTGGGTGATCTGGACCTGATGCATCTGAAGAACCGCATCACCCACAATTTGTCAGGGGGTGAAAAACGGCTGGTTACGCTGGCGACCGTTCTGGCGATGGAGCCCGAGGTTCTGCTGCTTGATGAACCCACCAACGCGCTGGACCCACGGAACGAGGCCCGGCTGCTGGAAATCCTCCGGGCATTGCCGCAAGCGATCCTTCTTGTCAGCCATTCCCCGGCCTTCCGCGCCGAACTGGCACCGGATGCGCTGGATTTGCGAGACGGAAAACTGGTTGCTGTCTGACAGGACCAATACGTGTTCAGCTGTTCCGCTTTCGGCTCATAAGCCCATATCTGACTGCCCATGCGCGAAACGATAGGCGTCTGCGACGGTCCTGTTTCACCGGGTGTTTCGACTGCGCGCCACCTTTTCGGTTGAACTCGAAAACGTCGATGATGCGCTCGGCGCAACCGCAGGCTTCGCCCATGCCAACTTTGGCAAAGTAGAATTTTTCGAAACGTTCCGGGTTTCGCATGGCACCCCTCCTGTTCAAGCGTAACTCCAAAAGCCAAGTGCCGCCAAATCACTTTGTTGCGGATGCAGAGGGGGTCCTATGGCGCGGCGAATGCGCTTCCCGTCCAGACATTGTCCAATTGATTGAAGACCGGCGAGGTGATGAGCATCTCGGCAGGGTACAGCAATTGCAGCTCATCCGCGAACCGTGTGACGCCGGGTACAAGCCCGGTGATGTTCTGCCACGCTGCCCAGCTGTCGGGATCGGACAGGCTGTTGGGATTGCCGGGATCAGCGGCCTGGTGCCAACCGGCCGCATTCAGGATCGGTGAAAGGGCAAAGCGCGCATCGTTGCTGTCAACCTCGGAACAGGCAGCAGCATCGCATTCCCAGCTTGTCCAGTCTGCCGCCGCGATGGTCCCGGCAATCGGGGCGGCGGCGTCGATGACCCGTGCCAGAACCTCGAACCCGCCACCCGCAGTCGGACGGCTGAGCGACAGGGGGTCGGTGGCCACGGCATGCAGCGCCGCAGTCGGTGCCAGGCTGAGGGTTCGACCGATCAAAGCCAGCTGTGCGATGCCGTCGGTCACGGGGCCTGATCCGGCGGCCGGAAGGACCCTGACAGGTGTCAGGATCGGCACCGCACCGCCACGTATCGCGATCTCCTGCAACGCATTGTCGAAGGCCGGAACGAAATCACTGCGGATCGTGTAGCTCAGCGGAAAACTGGCCTGCTGCGGACCAACGGGCCTTGCACCGTCGCGAGTGATGAAAGACATCGGCGGAACGGCACCCGGCTGCGGCAGCGAAATCTGCGGTCCCGCGATACCCAAAGCGGCCGCGATCATGCGTGCGCGCTGTTCGGCCTCACCATACTCGCTCAGCAGATTGATATAGCCGCCGATCTCGGTGATGTTGCGCGGCGCAGGGATGCGCGAAGGGGCAATATCGCCCGCAATGGCCAGCCTATGGGCAATCACCTCACGGGCACGCTGGATCGCTGGAGAGTTGGTCGTTTCAAGGATATTGATGATCGCCTCGGCAAGGCTTTCATCAATTCCCGGTTTGTCCGTCACATTTGTGCTCGTGTCACTCATTGTCGTCCTCCGCAGGGGCGTTCAGGCCATTGAGGAAATCCAGCACCGACTGGCTGCCGGCCTTGGTCGCGCTGCCGTCATCAGCATCCGCATTTGCCTTGGTGAAGGCCCCGAAAAGCTTGGCCAGAAGCAGCGTGTTGGACGGGTTGGCCAAAGCCGTAGCCCCGCCGGGGAAATCCTTGAACAGGTTTTGAACGAAACCGACCCGGTTGCCATCCGGTTGCCCACCGATCAGCGCGGAAACACCCGAAGCGTTCTTGGCGATATCCTCAAACCCCTTGATCTTGGCGGCATTGCTGGCGTCGAATGCCTTCTTGTCAGCGGCGGCCTTCTTGGCCTCTTCCTCTTTGCGGGCGGCAGCGATTTCCTGACCTTTACCCGCAAGTTCCGTGGCCTTTCCAACCAGCTCCTTGGTCAGATCCGTCGCCGTGTCGATGGCCTTGTCACGCCCCGCAGCGACCGATTGCGTTTCAAGCGCCAGTTGCGCCTGCAACTCCTTCAGACCCGTCAGATCGGTTCCCGCCCGCGCAAGATCGGGCGCAGCCTTGAGGATTTCGGCCAATTGCGACGTGGGCACAGCCTGGCCGGTGCCAATGTCGCCCCCTGCAATGGTCAGCGTGTTCGAAGGCTGGTTGTTCGGCAGGTCTGACGGCGCACGTGTACCAAAGATGGCGTCACTGTCAGCAGGCAGGACCGGCGCGTCGCCAACCGGTGGCGGTGTCGGGCTGTCCTGCCAGTTCCAGAAGCGGCGATGGTCGATCATCTCGCAGGAATTGCAGCGGCCCAGTACAGCCTCGCCCAACAGGCCCTTGGTCGGCAGCGAGATCGTGCGGCGCGGTGGTCGGAAGTCTTCGCGATGGAAGGCCAGAAGACTGTCCTGAATGTCACCGGTCCGCATCTCCATCCGGTCGGCCAAATCGGGCGGGATCGAGAAGGGCATGATCATGGCATTGCCATAGAACCCCAACACCTTGTTCTGGACGGTGCTGAGCAGCGATATCTCGCTTGAGGCATCGTCCAGCCCGCCTTCCGGTACCCCTATGGTGAAACGCTCCAGCAGGATCGCACGTTCTTCGTCCGTCATGCTGGCCCAGATCACGCGGGAATAGCGAACGGTGTTGGCTACAACATGCTGGTACATTTCTTCGATGCGGCGCAGATCCCGGCGTGACAGAACGTCCGGCACTTCCTGCACGGAATAGGGCAGGGTGGCAGGCAGCGCCTGGAACGTATTGTCATCAACAACGGTCTGGGCGTTTTCGTTCATACGCGCCTCAAACTCGCTGATCATGGGCGGTCCCACCAGATCGTCAAAGTCCGAGCCCGAGATCGTGGTGCGAAGGCTGCGGTTGATATTGCGGGTCGCCCGATCCAGATCGTCGGCATCTTCCAGATTGGCCAGATGTTCCCAGATGTTGAAAATATTGATGGGATCAGGACCGGTGTAGAACGAGTAGGCAAACGAACCCGTCCGCCTGCGCAGCTCGACACGGGCGATATCCGACCGCTCGACCGAACGGGGCAAAGCCACAGACCCGGTATAGGTCCGGCGCTTGGTCGGATCACGCCGCGCATCAGCCAGCCGGACAAGCAGGTTCTCGCGTGTTTCCGCTGGCAGGTCATGCAGGTTGTCGATGTCTATCGGCGATCCGGTCAGCGGCACAGGTCCGACCCGGTCGCCATCCTGCGTGAAGATCACGACAGAAATGTCATCATTGGGCATGAACGTGCCCTGCGCCTCGAAACTGACGATGTCCTGCGCGACGCCGGGCGCGTTCTGCGGTGTTGCGTCCTTGTCCGCATAAAACTCTTCCAGCAGCTTCAGTGCGCTGCGGAATCTGCGGCGGCTTCGGAACACGCGTCGGAACACTTCTGCATGGCGCAGGATGACCTTGTACCGGCTCAGCAATCCGGACCGGGTGACATTGCCCGGCAACTGATCGCCTTGCCCCAGACGGCGGAAGCGGATGAGTTGCATGGGCACAAAGACCACCAGCTGCACCCCCTCGATACGCGTTTCCAGAGAAAAGTCGCGCAGGACTTCGAACCATTGCATGGTCATTGCGTGGCAATGATTGCGGTTGGCCACGAATTTCGTTGTGGCCGTCCGCCGATCCGTCGCAGTTGCAGTGCGCACACTGGTCCGTGCCGAGTTACGCTTGACCGAAGCCGCCCGTTCAAGCGCGGCAGAGAATGTCTCATGGGTGTCGGACAGAAAATCGCGCGATGTGTTCTGCGTGTTGGACGAATTGCCGGAAGAATTCGAACTGGACCGTGCGCCGCTGAAGCCCACGCCGCCGACGATGGCCCCGATGCCTCCGAACAGGCCGCCACCAACGCCACCTGCGCCTCCGAAGCTCTTTGAAAAAGCGCGGGTCGAAAACGAAGACGTGCCCTGAATTACCTCATCCAGCGCGCTTTCAAACGTACTGTCAAAGGACGTGTCGCGGGCTTCCTCGAACTCTTGTTGCTCTTCAAATGTCAGGCTCTCTCGTTCACGTACGCTCAGTGTTTCGCGCTGTTCCGACACGACTATCCGCTGCTCTTCTCCCGGGGCAAGCGGCAGGGAATAGACCAGCCGACCCAAAGACATGCCAGCATGGACAGCCGTCGACCGCATCTTGGCAATATAGCCAAGCGCAAGGCTCGACGCTTTGGGCACATCCTGCGGCCGTTCTTCAAGATCTTCAAAGAAGTCTTCAATATCAATGGGTTCATCAATCGGAATTCGGTCCCGAAAATCCCAATCACCCCCGTCATTGTTGAACGCGGCCAGAAGCGTTTCGGCGGACAGATTGGCCTGAGCAAAGGTTGTACCCGGAATAGTCGTCACAAAACGGCCACCGCCTATGGGGCGTGTTCGAACGATATTCTTGGGCCCGACGAGCGGATCAATCAGCCGGTACAGAACCGAATAGCGCCGCCGTGAAACCGTGCCGCCTTCGGTTCGGTACTCCGACGCGCAATCGCCCTCGCCCAGCACGATAGGGGCCTGCGTACCGGTGAAATCGGATATGTTTTCTTCAGCATCCTCGGGATCCACCGGCAAGATATCGGCCAGCTCACCGACGATCGAACGCTGCAAAGGCAGGACAGTGCGATCCAGCACCACAAGGCCCATTTCGCCGTCCAGCGCGTCAACGCGTGGCACGGCTTCTGTCAGGGTGGTGTTCTGGCCCCTGATCCGTAACCGCAGGCCGTTCTGCGGCAGGCGGAGATTAGGCAGATCAACCGAAAAAAGACCACGCGCGTCCGTGACGGCGGCTTTGACAGCCCACGAAAAATCTGCGTTGTCGATCCCTTCATTGGCGGTAAAGGTGGGGCGCAGGACCTCGACGATCACACGTTCGGCCGGGGTCCCGTCAGGGTTGATCAGTTCCCCCCGCAATTTCGGGGCGAGGGTGGGAACGACCGCCCCCAGAAAGCCTCCGGCCAGATCTTCGCGAATGGTTGCAAGCTGGCGAAAAACCGCACCAGTCGACTGGACGCGCCGGTCGACCAGATCGTTGATCACTTCTGAGGACAGCTCTATTCCGACGCCACGGCGCAATGCCTTGAGCTTTTCCGCCTCAACCCGCTTCTGATCCTCAACGCTGTGCGCACCAGCCGCGACAGTGCCGGAAATTTCCGCTGATATCGATGGGTTAGGCCGAAGATTTGGTAGGGACAGCGTTATGCGCGGGGGCTCACTGCTGGAGTCGGACATGAACGTCACCTCTCGAGAAAGAGCTGAAAAAAACGAGATGTCAGAAAAAGAAGTCAAATCATTAAAGGTGACCCAAGGTAACATGTTTGGGGGATTCGCGGAAGCAACGCAGGGTTGTGCCTACCGCCGCGCGCGGCAAAGCGCTCAGGACAAGCACCGTGTCTCTTGCTGCTGACGGTATCCAGAATTGGTCAGAGTTGGACGAATAACCTGCCCGGAAACACCGGCATCCAAATCGCCTTTGGTCTAGTTTCGTGACTGCTGAGACGAATAGAAATACGCAATGGCCTGCGTGCGGTTTTTGACACTCAGCTTTTCGTAGATGTTGGACAGGTGAAACTTGACCGTGTTTGTCGAAATCTGAAGTTCCTTCGACAGGTCCCGGTTCGACATTCCTTGGGCCAGCGCCTCCAGAATTGCGCGTTCCTTACGCGACAGACTCTGGATTGGGTCCTGTTGCATCTTCCGGATATCGATGAACGGGAATACCATCTTACCCGCTGCAACTTTGGCGCAGGTTTCCAGCAGACCCTCAACCTCGCCCGTGCGGGCGGCAAATCCAGCCGCACCCGCCTGCATCGCCAATCGCGGGACATCGCCGCCAGTGTCGCCATAAACGACAAAGCGCGGGGCGTTGGGCTGATCGCGCAGAACCTCAATCAGTTTGGCGGCCCCCAAAACCGGAAGTGTCCAGTCGACGACACCAACCTGAACGGGAACCCGCATCACCGTTCCCAGAAACCCTTCGGCCGTTGCTGACGTGGCCATCAGCGAGAATCGGGGGTCTCGCTCGAATATTTCGGACATGGCCGACAGAACCAGCGGGTTGCCGTCCGCCAGCATGATGTCGATGGGTTTGTTCGGTGTCTCAACCATATGATTTTGCCCCGATTCCGGAAAAACCTACCTATAAGGATAGGGCATTTCTTTGTATACCTTCGTATTTTTACCAAAACGGGTAGGTATTGCCCCGTCCTATTGGCCATCCAAAAGCAGTAGTAAGTTACGTTGCGTCATAAAGCAAGCTCGCGTTTCCTGCTCGGTAACTTGACACAACGGGCCGCTATGCCCGGCCAACAGCCGAGGATGCCAGACCATGACTTTTCAGATTTTCCCTCCGCTCGAAATCCCTCAGACCCTCGCAGCGGGGCCGGGGCCGGGCAACACGGATGCGCGCGTCCTCAAGGCCTTTGCCGATGCAGGCGTTGCCGATCACATGCAGGGGGACGTCCTTAGGGGGATGGTCGAATGCAAGCACATGCTGCGGAAAATCTGGGGCACCCAAAACGTCTATACCTTTGCTGTTGCCGGCACCGGTTGGAGCGCCCTGGACACCATGTTTTCGGCTGTCATGCCTGGCGATAAGGTCGTTGCTTTTGCCAACGGGACATTCTCGGGGATCGACGCGCTGACCCTGCGGATCAAGGCGGCGACGCCCGAAGAACATGCAGCCAACCCGATGGCACCTCAGGCCGCCAGCGTCACCGTGATCGAGGTTCCGCACGGCCAGCCGGTCACCGGTGATCTGGTCGAAGCTACGCTGGCGCAGCACAAACCGAAATGGGCTTTCATGGCGCATTGGGAAACCGGATCGGGCCGCATCAATGACCTGCGCGGATTTTCCGACGCGTGCGAACGTCATGGCGCGATGGGTCTGATCGATGCGGTGTCGTCTCTGGGCGTCGATGACTTCTCGATAGACGATTTTCCGGGTATCGCCGGATGGGCGTCCTGCCCGCAGAAAGGTCTGTGTTGCTTGCCGCTGACCTATGCCCCTGTCAGCTTTACCGACGCCTATATCACCTCACTGAAAACCACCGGTGCCTATACCTATGTGCACAATCCCATCTTTGAGGCCCGCCATTGGGGCATTGTCGATGGGCAGGATGTTGAAAAGGGCACCTATCACCGCACCCATTCGGGCTACGCCGTTGCGGCCTTCCATGAATCCCTGCGCCTGACCCTTCAGGAAGGTCTGGCCAAGCGGTCCGCGTCGTACAAGACGCACGAGAAGGTTCTGCGGGACGCCGTCACCGAATTGGGCTGCGAGGTCACCTCCGACATGCCCAGCCTGATCGTGCTGAACCTGCCCCCGGAACTGGCTGGCCGCGAGATGGAGCTGGTCCAGAACTGCCGCGCGCGCGGGTTTGGCATCTGGCCGACGCTCAGCGCACCCGTGCAGGTGCGCATCGGCATCCTCAACCAATTGAACCGCGACGCCGTCAGCCGGATTGTGCGCCTGTTCGCCGAAGCCATCCGAGAGCTGGGCGGAACGGTCGACCAAGACGCAATCGAAGACCTGCTGGAAAGCCGTTACGGCACCTCAATCGCTGCATAAACAGGAGCGGATCAGATGGATATTCACGAATACCAGGCAAAGGAAATTCTTTCGAATTTCGGTGTCGCCATACCATCCGGCGCACTGGCCTACAGTCCGGAACAAGCGGCCTATCGGGCGCGTGAGCTGGGCGGTGACAAATGGATCGTCAAGGCGCAGGTCCATGCAGGCGGTCGCGGCAAGGCCGGAGGGGTCAAGCTGTGCAACACCGAAAACGAAATCTATCAGGCCTGCGATGATCTGTTTGGCCGCAAGCTGGTCACGCACCAGACCGGCCCCGAAGGCAAAGGCATCTATCGCGTCTATGTCGAAGCCGCCGTGCCGATTGATCGCGAGATCTATCTGGGTTTTGTCCTCGACCGGTCCAGCCAAAGGGTGATGATCGTGGCCTCGTCCGAGGGCGGGATGGAGATCGAGGATATCTCGGCTGACCGCCCGGAAAGCATCGTCCGCTCCATCGTGGAGCCGGCGGTTGGGCTTCAGGAGTTTCAGGCGCGCGAGATCGCATTCAATCTGGGGCTTGAACCCAGGCTGATCCAGCAAATGGTGCGTACATTGCAAGGCTGCTACGCCGCCTTTAGCGAGCTGGACGCGACAATGGTCGAGATCAACCCGTTGGTCATCACGGGTGACGACCGGGTGCTGGCGCTTGACGCCAAGATGAGCTTTGACGACAACGCCCTGTTCCGCCATCCGCAAATCTCTGAACTGCGTGACAAAAGCCAGGAAGACCCGCGCGAAAGCCGCGCGGCCGACCGCGGATTGTCCTATGTCGGGCTGGACGGAAATATCGGCTGCATCGTCAACGGCGCTGGTCTGGCGATGGCCACGATGGACACGATCAAGCTGGCTGGTGGCGAACCTGCAAATTTCCTCGACATCGGGGGTGGCGCGTCGCCTGAACGGGTGGCCAAGGCGTTTCGTCTGGTCCTGTCAGACGACAATGTTCAGGCCATTCTGGTCAACATCTTCGCCGGTATCAACCGCTGCGACTGGGTGGCCGAAGGCGTCGTTCAGGCCCTGCGGGAACTTGACCTCGACCTGCCCGTCGTCGTGCGGCTGGCTGGAACAAATGTCGAAGAAGGTCAGAAGATTTTGGCCAAGTCCGGCCTGCCGATCATTCGCGCCTCAACGCTGATGGAGGCGGCAGAACGCGCTGTTGGCGCATGGAAAAACGACCTTACTCAAGGCACCAAGATGAGGGCTGTGAAATGAGCATTCTTCTCGACCGTGACTCGCGCGTTATCGTGCAGGGCATCACCGGCCGCATGGCCCGGTTCCATACCAAGGACATGTTGAACTATGGCACCAATGTCGTGGGCGGTGTCGTACCCGGCAAAGGTGGCGAAACCGTCGAAGGTGTTCCGGTCTTTGACACCGTCAAACAGGCCGTCGAGGCGACCGGCGCGGACGCCAGCCTTGTTTTCGTACCCCCGCCATTTGCGGCTGATTCAATCATGGAAGCCGCAGATGCCGGTATCCGCTACTGCGTCTGCATCACCGACGGGATTCCGGCGCAGGACATGATCCGGGTGAAACGGTACATGTACCGCTATCCGAAAGAGAAACGCATGGTGCTGACCGGGCCGAACTGTGCCGGTACGATCTCGCCCGGAAAGGCGTTGCTGGGCATCATGCCGGGTCACATCTATCTGCCCGGCCATGTCGGCATCATCGGCCGCTCGGGCACGCTGGGCTATGAGGCTGCGGCGCAGCTGAAAGAACGCGGCATCGGTGTCTCGACCAGTGTCGGGATTGGTGGCGACCCGATCAACGGGTCATCCTTCAAGGACATCCTGCAGCGGTTCGAAGAGGACGAGGACACCCATGTCATCGCCATGATCGGCGAGATCGGTGGCCCACAGGAAGCTGAGGCTGCCGAATACATCCGCGACCACATCACCAAGCCGGTTATTGCCTATGTCGCGGGTCTGACCGCTCCGAAGGGCCGCACCATGGGCCACGCGGGTGCGATCATCTCGGCCTTTGGCGAAAGCGCCAGCGAAAAGGTCGAGATCCTGTCCGCCGCCGGGGTGACCGTTGCCGAAAACCCCGCGGTGATCGGTGAAACAATTGCCCGTGTGATGGAGGCCGCGTGATGGTCAAACCCTCGGTTCTTGTGACCCGTCGCTGGCCTGCCGCCGTCGAGGCGCAGCTGGCCGAGACCTATAATGCCGTTCTGAACACCGGGGACAAACCCATGTCCCCGGCCGAAATCCGGCAAGCCTTGAAAACTTATGACGCGGTGCTGCCAACTGTAACGGACACACTGAGCGCCGAGGCAATGGACGTCCTTGGTGCACAGACAAAGATCCTGGCCAATTACGGTGTCGGATACAGCCACATCTGCGAACCGTCGGCGCGTGAGCTGGGCATGACCGTGACCAACACGCCCGATGTTTTGTCCGAATGCACCGCTGATATCGCCATGACCCTGCTGCTGATGGTGGCCCGGCGCGCGGGCGAGGGTGAGCGCGAGCTGCGGTCCGGCAACTGGACCGGATGGCGGCCCACGCATCTGGTTGGAACCAAGGTCAGCGGCAAAACGCTGGGCATCATCGGCTATGGTCGCATCGGGCAAGAGATGGCCCGCCGTGCGCATCATGGCTTCGGCATGGACATCCTCGTCTACAACCGCAGTCAGATAGCGCCGGACGTGCTGGCCAGGTGCAATGCAACGCAGGTGGCCTCGATTGACGACTTGCTGCCGCAATGCGACTTCGTCTCGCTGCATTGCCCCGGCGGGGCTGAAAACCGCCATCTGATCAACGCGCGCAGACTGGGCCTGATGAAGCCCGACGCCTTTCTGATCAACACCGCGCGCGGTGAGGTGATCGACGAATGGGCGCTGATCCAGGCCCTGATGTTCGAGATGATCGGCGGAGCCGCGCTGGACGTGTTCGATGGTGAACCCCGTATCAGCCCGGACCTGCTGCAATGCGACAACCTCGTGATGCTGCCACATCTGGGCAGCGCCACCCGCGAAGCGCGCGAGGCGATGGGGTTTCGGGTTCTCGATAACCTGAATGATTTCTTTGAAGGCCGCGAACCCCGGGACCGCGTGATCTGATGCAAGCGCTGGCCCCGAATATGCAGCCCACCCCCAACCCCTCGGGCTATGCCGAAGGGTTGCGCTCGGAATTGCGGGCGTTGTGGCGGAATATATTGCTGAAACGGGCGCCACATGTGGCGGCATGGGCCGAGGCCACGCCGCTGCAAGCCATTCCCACGGGACCCGAGGCAACGCCGTATTTGCAGGCCCTTTCGATCTGGTTCCAACTGTTGCGCATCATCGATGAAAACGCCGAAGTTCGGGATCGTCGACTGACCGAAACCCAAAACGGCGCAGAAGCGGTAGAAGGCGGTTTTGCCGAAGCCCTGACAGACTTGTCGCTGACGTACAGTCAGGTGGAAAAGCTGACCGCTGACCTGTGTACCGGTCCCACCCTGACCGCGCATCCGACCGAGGCCAAGCGGGTAACGGTTCTGGAAATTCACCGGCGTATCTACCGCAACCTCGTCAGTCTTGAAACGCACCGCTGGACTCCGACCGAACACGCCGAATTGTTGAATGGTCTGGAGGGAGAGATTGATCTCTTGTGGCTGACCGGCGAACTTCGCCTGTCGCGCCCAAGCCTGCACGACGAGATCGAATGGGGGTTGCAGTTCTTCCGCGATGCAATCTTTGACGCCGTGCCGCAGGTTATGGGCCGGTTCGATCAGGCCTGCCTGCAAGTGCTGGGTCGTACGCTGAGCGATACACCCGATATCCGCTTTCACAGCTGGATCGGCGGCGACAGGGATGGCAACCCGAATGCCACGACCGAGATGACCGCATTGGCGCTGAAACGCGGACGCGAAACAGTTCTGGACCTATACCGCCAGGCACTCGAACGTGCCGCAAGCAGGTTAAGCATCAGCGCGCTGATATTGCCTTTACCTGAACCTGTCAGGACGCAAGTACAAGCGATAGTCGACCGGGCCCCGACCGCCGGGCGCAATCGGAACGAACCATTCAGGCAAGCACTCAATGCCATTCGTTATCGGCTGACAAACAACGGATATGATCACATCTCGCAATTCGTAGGCGATCTCGACACGCTTGATACCGCTTTATGTGCGGTCAACGCGGATATTCTGGCGCGGCAGCATATCCGTCCGCTGCGCCGGGCTGCTTCGGTTTTCGGGTTCCGGACCACAACGCTGGACATCCGCCAGAATTCGACCGTCACAACCGACGTTCTGGCCGAAATCTGGTCGCATAGCGGAAAGGTGCCGGTTTACGGCACAGCCGAATGGTCTGCCCGCTTGCGAACCGAACTGGCCGATCAGAACCTGCCCTATCAAAACCGCGATGCGTTAAGCGATCAGGCGCGGGAACTGATTGCTCTTCTGGCTCTGGTCCATGGTGTGCGATCGGGACCGGACCCCAAGGCAATAGGGCCCTTCATCCTGTCCATGACCCGTTCGGCCGACGACATTCTCGGTATCTACCTATTGGCCCGCTATGCCGGGTTTGGCTCCGAAACTTTGGATCTTTCGGTAGTCCCATTGTTCGAGACGATTGCCGATTTGCGAAATGCCCCATCGATCCTGCTGGACGTTCTGGCTGTCCCGCTTGCCCGTCGCAGCCTCAAAACCGACGGTCGGGTAATCGAGGTGATGCTGGGATATTCGGACAGCGGCAAGGACGGGGGCTATTTCTGCTCAACATGGGAGTTGGAGCGCGCCCAACGCCGGATCGTCTCGGCGCTGGCCTCGCAAGGTTTCAAGGCCACGTTTTTCCATGGTCGCGGCGGCTCGGTCAGCCGGGGTGGTGCACCGACCGGGCGTGCCATTGCCGCGCAGCCCAGCGGAACAGTTGCCGGGCGGCTGCGCGTGACCGAACAGGGCGAGGTGGTTTCGGCCAAATATGCCAACCGGGGCACGGCTGCGGCGCATCTGGAGTTGTTGCTGTCAAGCACGATGCGCCATACGGCGACCCTTGACGAGGCGCCTTCACGGCCTGAATTTGATGACGCATTGGATGCTTTGTCAGAGTTGTCACAGACAGCCTATGTCTCGCTTTTGCAGATGCCGGGTTTTCTGGACTATTTCCAGCAGGCGAGCCCCGTCCAAGAACTTGCCCGCCTGAAAATGGGATCCCGCCCGACCCGCCGGTTTGGCGCGGCCAGTCTGGATGACCTGCGGGCCATTCCGTGGGTCTTTGCGTGGTCGCAGAACCGCCACCTGATCACCGGCTGGTACGGGTTCGGCACCGCCATGGCCAGTTTTCGCAAGTTTCGCGGCGCGCGCGGTGATGACGTGTTGCACGACATGTTTCGACACTCCCGCCTGTTCCGCCTTGCCGTCGATGAGATGGAAAAATCGCTCTATCAGACGGATATGGAAATCGCAGCGCAGTATGGCGAATTGGTCTCTGATATCGAGATCCGCCAACGTGTATCGCAGGTGATCAAGGCGGAATACGATCGTGCCTGCAAAGCGATCCGGTTTCTGACCGGTGGTCAGGTCATCGGCCATCGCTTTCCCCGCCTTTGCGAGAGGTTTGACCGCAAACAGGCCGAATTGGCCCGCATTCATGCTCTTCAGGTCGAACTGCTGCAACACGCCCGCAACGAACCGCAGGCAGGGTCAGTTCCCGTGCCCCTGCTGCAATCCATGAACGCCATTTCCGCTGGCCTTGGCTGGACCGGCTAACCATTTTCAGGAGACCAAAACTGTGAACGCCCCGCATCGAACAGACGGATTTTTCACCCAGTCCTTGTCGGACCGCGATCCTGAGCTTTTTGGCTCGATCCGGTCTGAGCTGGGTCGTCAGCGCGACGAGATCGAGCTGATTGCGTCC
>NZ_JBQFYZ010000025.1:0-33231 GCF_056541905.1 Ruegeria sp. AF5 | reverse complement strand
GCTTGCTGCATCATCAGAACGCGGCGTAGATTGAAACTGCGGCGAGCCTGATCCTCCTAAGCCAATCAAACGCTCGTGTTCCAAATCATTCGATGACGGACAATTTGGTGTTGTCGGTGAAAGCGGCTCAGGGAAGTCAACGGTCGCGCGGTTAATCAGCGGACTTTACGCGTTAGATGGCGGAGAAGTTGAGTTCGCCGGTACAGTCGTGAGCAATCCGTTGGACAAGACTGCACAAGCGAATTTTCGTCGCGACATTCAGATGATTTTTCAAGACCCTTACTCATCTCTTAATCCGCGTATGAAAGTGTTGGATCTCATTGCTGAACCCATCCGTCACCACAAAATTCTGGGAGGCGATGAGTTGACGAAACGTGTGCATGAACTCTTGGATCAAGTTGGACTTGGCGCCGCAGCGGCCGGAAAATTCCCTCACGAGTTTTCAGGGGGACAACGCCAGCGGATTTCGATAGCGCGGGCACTGGCGACACAGCCACGCTTTTTGATCTGCGACGAACCTACTTCTGCGCTGGATGTTTCTATTCAAGCACAGATCCTCAATATCCTGAAAGATCTGCAGCAGCACCTTGGCCTGACAATGCTGTTTATCAGCCACGACCTTCCTGTTGTGCGCCAGATGTGTGACCGCGTCGCAGTTATGCAATCTGGCCGTATTCTTGAAGTACAGGAAACCGCAGAGTTGTTTACCAATCCCCAGACCTCATACACAGAGGAACTGCTTTTTCTGATGCCTCATCTTGAAGGGTTGTCGGAAGAAGGTCTCGAATTCTGATGATTAAATTCTATGGATACAACACTGTAAATGCTCTGAAGGTTCTGATGATGCTATTGGAAACAAAGCTCGAATACGAGTTTGTTCCAATCGATATCAGAAAAGGAGAACAGCACCGGCCTGAGTTCCTGAGGTTGAACCCGGCCGGTAGAACGCCGGTCATAGATGACGGTGGATTTGTACTCACTGAATCCAACGCCATTCTTTTGTATCTCGCTCGAAAAACCGGATGGGGACTTGTCGAAACGCCGACGGGTTTGGACGAGATTAATTCTTGGTTGTTCTACCAGTCTTCGTCTCAAGGGCCCTACTTTGGTCAGGTTGAGTATTGGTCTGGTCTTGCAGAAAACCCCAACCCAGAGGCGCTTGCGTTGTATAACTCAATTGCTAATCGTTCTATCGCGTATCTGGACAGCATATTGGATGACCAGCAGTACCTTTGCGGCAATTCTTACAGTGTTGCAGATATTGCCTTGTTCCCTTGGATTAATGACCACAACCATCTCTGCCTTTCACTTGAGAATGCACCGAATGTTACACGTTGGATGGAGCATATTAAGGCAAAGCCTGCGACGGCAATGGCGTGCGAATTCTTCGGGTGCGACGCGTTATTTCAATCCAAAAGGAAAACGTGACAAAACAGCAGGATTTTAGGAATGGAATTGGTCCGCCGCCGAATATCACGGCAACTTCGCACGTATACTCTGCCTCCGACACTCCCTCGTTCTTGCAGGTGTGATTTTCGTATTCTTCGGCCGCGGGTTGAACAGACGCGCCGGGTGGTAATCTCACCGAAAATTTGGGGCGTTTAGAAGTAGGTTTTTACGGATGAATGAGGTGACTCTGATGAAGAAATCAAAGCACGGCGACGCTCAGCTCCCCGCGTGTAGCCGCTGATTAATCTTTCACTACGATAGCCCCCTTCATATGCGGGTGAAACACGCAGAAATAGGCATAAACCCCGGGTTTGTCGAATACCACGGCTGCCTTTTCGTTCCGCTCTAGCGGCCCGGTGTCCCAATCTTGCATCTCTTGTTCCGTTGCGGTGTGAGGCGCGATGTCCAGATTGGTCCAGATCACCTCATCACCGACCGAAACTTCGAGTTTCTCAGGCGCGAACTTGAATTTGCGAATAGAAATCTGATGGCTGGTTGCCCCGGCGGACGCACCCAATGCGCCAGCCAGAAGAGTAAGCGGTGCCGCACCCAGTACGGCACCAAACTTTCTGCGTGACAGTACAGCCATCAGCCGCAATCCAGCCCAGACACCATCTGTTCGGCGTGGCCTTCATGCTGTTTGAATGTGGCAAGAGCATCCTGCAGCAGGTTGGTGAGCGGCTCAACGGTGGTGTTGGGGATGAACTCGTCCTCAACCGTTTTGTTCACGATCTGATGATAAGCGAGCTCATTCTGAGCGTAGGCGCAATCAAAGGCTTTACCGCGCAGCCCGCTCAGCTCATCGCGTTTCTCGACCGAACCTTTAACCAGGGCCTGGCTGAGGGCGTTGTCCTGGGGCGTTACATTCAGTTGTTGGATCAACGCCCCTGCAGCTTGGTTCACGGCCGCATGATCACGGATCATTGTGTTCGCAAAATCCCGAACGTCGTTATTGTCGGACACAGCAAGAGCAAGATGCGCATAGCGGATGTCGATTTCACCGGCAGTATACGCTGTATGCGCGATTTCAAGATCGTTCATCTTGTTCTCATCTGCAACAGCAGCATAGCCGACGACGACAAGAGCAGCAGAAAGGAAAGCGGTTTTCATCTGGAATCTCCAAAGTTGATTGAAGCCCTGATATGCGTACAGTTTGCCTTGTCTTTGAATTACCTGCCGTCCAGAAGACATGCCCTATCGTTCGAACATGTAGACAGATATCGAACTCTTGGTAATATCAGCAACCATGCTTGATCTGCTAAGTGATATTCTGACCCGCCTGTCGCTCAAGGGGACACTGTATTTCCGCACCAGCCTTAGCGAACAGCCCTGGGGGATCCAGGTGCCGGCGTTTCAGAACGTGGCCCGGTTCCACTATGTACATCGCGGTGAGTGCGTAGTGCGCGTCGCAGGAGAAGATCGGGCGCTACGCCTTACCAAAGGCGATCTTGTCCTGGTTCCACACGGGGCGGCGCATACGTTGAATTGTCGTGTTTCGGGCCCGGAAGACGCCTTGCCGCTGGATGACGTGCTGGAAAGGTCCGGCTATGATGGTAAGGGTGTTCTGGTGTATGGCGGCAACGACCCCAACATGGAAAACCAGCTGATTTGTGGTCATTTTTCACTAGCCGAAGGATCAAGGCATCTGTTGCTTGACCGATTGCCGCCAAGCATTGTCATCCGGGATTATGGCGCCGAGGCCAGCGATTGGCTGGAAGCGACGTTGCGCGTGATAGGGTCCGAGGCAGGGTTCGGCCGTTTTGGAGGTGATTTGATTGCGCTGAAGATGTCAGAGGCGATTTTTGCGCAGGCTATCCGGTGCCATATCGAAGATACCGCCAGAACAGGGGGGAAACTCGCAGGTTTCGCCGATGTTCATCTTACCCGCGCATTGACGGCGTTCCATAATGACCCGACAGCGCAGTGGAGTGTCGATTCTTTGGCCAACAGGGCGGCATTGTCTCGGACAAGTTTCGCAATGCGGTTTTCCGAGAAGCTTGGGATCACACCGATGCAATATGTGACTGCATGGCGTATGCAGATTGCCCGCAGCGCGTTGGTAGAGAAAGGTGTCAGTGTTGCCGAGGCCGCGGATCTGAGTGGGTATTCCTCGGAAGCAGCGTTCAGTCGCGCATTCAAGAAAGAGATCGGGCAACCGCCTGCCAGATTTCGAACCTCTGCGTTACCCACTCAGGTCTGAACGATCTGCAATGTTGCCGGGTATGCATTCATTCCACCGACAGTGATCAAAAGTACCTGTTGCTGAGGAGCACACTTTTCCGTCGCAAAACAACGGAGAAGAAAGTTGCCGCTATTTGCCACCAAAGAAATATCCGCCCTTATCGATAATCCCGCCGCCATCGCCATGATGGTGCCTCCTTTTGTTCTCGGACTGGGCATTTTCAACCTCTGTCTGACGTCAGACAGACTATTCGAGCGCGACCATTTCCTGCCTGCTTTCGGGGTCTTTTCCCATCAACCTGAAATACTCTTTCGGCCCTTCTGACACTTTTCCAGAACCTATCTTGTTCGGTGACTTTTCTGTGAGCCAGAACAGTCGCTTCCTTGGGGTCTTTCGTTTGGAGAGAAAATCGAGTTCGTTTCGATTGCTTAGCTTGGGGTAGTGCTTTCGAACGTCTTGGGGAACACGCCTACGAAATTACCAAACACCATTGGAGCTCTTTTGTTCAATGTATCTAGCCATGATCAGAATCGCTTCTGCTGCAAAGATGATTAGAGGCATTGCGTCACCTCTTGTGTCACCTTTACAGGTTTGAACTTTCCGCTAAGCTCTTGTGATTTATATATTTTTGAGGAAAAGATGGTGCCCAGGAGAGGACTCGAACCTCCACGTCCATACGGACACTAGCACCTGAAGCTAGCGCGTCTACCAATTCCGCCACCTGGGCAGGTGTCGTGGAGCGGCGTTTAAGCTGACTGGCGGGGGGCGTCAACCGGATTCTGAATGAATTTTGAAAGTTTTTTGAATTCGGTTTTCGAACTGAGATTTTGGCCTGAATATTTCATGACCGGCGCGGCGAATTAGTGCCTTGTTTGGCTGGCCTGCGGGCGTTAGTTCTAGGGCGCAATTTCTCAGCAGGAGCCCTCTCATGTCGAAACTGGTGACGATTTATGGCGGATCGGGATTTGTCGGCCGCTACATCGCGCGGCGCATGGCGAGTGAGGGGTGGCGTGTGCGGGTGGCTGTACGACGCCCGAACGAAGCCATGTTCGTGAAACCCTACGGCGCCGTCGGACAGGTTGAGCCTGTGCTGTGCAATATCCGCGATGACGCCTCGGTCGCGCTGGCGATGCAGAGCGCCGATGTCGTGGTGAACTGTGTGGGTGTGCTGAATGAACTGGGCAAGAACGCGTTTGATGCCGTTCAGGCCGAAGGAGCCGAACGTATCGCGCGGCTTGCAGCCGAGCAGGGTATCGAACGGATGGTTCATATCTCGGCGATTGGTGCAGATGCAGGTTCAGCCAGCGAGTACTCTCAAACCAAAGCGCAAGGCGAAGCAGGCGTTTTGAAGCATATGCCCAATGCCATGATCCTGCGCCCGTCGGTTATCTTCGGAACAGAGGATCAGTTCTTCAACCGTTTCGCCGGGATGACCCGCATGGGTCCGTTCCTGCCGGTGGTTGGTGCCGAGACCAAATTCCAGCCCGTTTACGTGGATGACGTGGCCCAGGCAGCGGTCAAAGGCATTCTGGGGCAGGCTGAGCCGGGCGTGTACGAGCTTGGCGGGCCGGAGGTGAAAACCTTCCGCGCCCTGATGCAGCAGATGCTTGAAGTGATCCACCGACGGCGCATCATTGTCGGTCTGCCGTTCTTTGCTGCCCGGATTATGGCGGGCGTGCTGGATATTGCGAAATTCGTCAGCTTCCAGCTGTTCCCGAACAACATTCTGACCCGCGATCAGGTCAGGAATCTGCGTCATGACAACGTGGTATCTGACGACGCCAAGTCCTTTGCGGACCTTGGCATTGCGCCGACCACTCTGGAATCGGTGCTGCCGGAATATCTGTGGAAGTTCCGCCCATCGGGGCAGTATGATGACAGTCAGAACTCGGCGAAAAACCTGCGTATCTGATCAGCTGTAGGCCATGAACAACAATGCCGCGCCCAGAATGACGCGGTAGATCACATAGGGCGTAAAGCTGACACTGCGCAGCAATCGCATCATAAGGCTAAGCGCCAATAGTGCCGAGACAAAAGCAAATGCCGCGGCAATGGCCCCATCCCGGGCCAGTTGCGCATCAGCGTCGCGTATCACATCCAGTGTCAGCAGTGTGCCAGAGGCCAGAATGGTTGGGATTGACATCAGCATGGCAATCCGCGCGCCGTCTTCTCTGGTATAGCCCAGTTGACGTGCCCCTGTAATGGTGATCCCGGACCGCGATGTTCCGGGGATCAGCGCAAGAACCTGCCACAGCCCCATGACGAAAGCATCGCGAATACCCCAATCAGACGCCTCTTTCTTTTGGGGGCCTTTCTGGTCAATCCAATAAAGCAGCAGGCCAAAGCCCAGCATCGTCCACCCGATTACAGCGATCGAACGCATGGCCTCGCTTAACCCGGTCAGATGAAAAATTAGACCTGCAATCACGGTTGGAAGTGTCGCAATGATCAAACCAAGAGCCAAACGGGCCTGCGGCGTATCTGTCCGGCCGGTCAGGGCGCGCGGCACCCCGGCAAGAGCCTGCTTCACATCCGCCCAGAAATACAGAACGACCGCTCCAAGGGTTCCCACGTGCACCGCGATGTCTATGGCCTGACCCTGATCCTGAAGGCCCGACAAGTTCGGCAGCAGGATCAGGTGACCCGAAGACGAAATGGGCAAAAACTCAGTTATTCCCTGAATGATTGCCACGAGAATCAGGTGGAAAAGACTCATCTGCCCTGCCGTGCTGCCGCCACGTTTTTTATGTGGTGTATGGCTATAAGGGTGGTGGGGAAAAGGAAAGTCTTCATATAGGTCCGAATCGTACCTAAAATTCCTTTAAGAATTACAGATTTCGAGTGGGGGGGTGAAAAATTCCCACAATAGGTCAGCATATATGACTTTTCATCTGTTTGCGCATCGCATAAAGAAATCCAACAAAGCCAATTCATGGAGTCTGACCCGTGGCCAAGCAACCGATGCTGAAATTTGTGCAGATCGACCGCGTCATGCCGGAAAAGCGTGCCGCCAATGACCGCAGAGAAGACTTTAACGAAATTTATGCCGAGTTCGCCGCCGAGAAAGCAGCCGAACAGGCCAGCCGTTGCAGTCAATGCGGTGTGCCCTACTGTCAATCGCACTGCCCGCTGCATAACAACATTCCCGACTGGTTGCGGCTGACTGCAACGGGACGGCTGGAAGAGGCTTACGAAACCAGCCAGGCGACAAACACCTTCCCCGAGATTTGTGGCCGCATCTGCCCGCAGGACCGTTTGTGCGAAGGAAATTGCGTGATCGAACAATCCGGCCACGGAACGGTCACCATCGGCACGATCGAAAAGTACATTACCGACACGGCGTGGGACAAAGGCTGGGTCAAACCAGTGGTCCCTGCGACAGAGCGCCGTGAAAGCGTCGGCATTATCGGTGGCGGGCCGGGTGGTCTTGCCGCGGCGGACATGCTGCGTCGGGCCGGTATTCAGGTCACGGTCTATGACCGCTACGACCGTGCGGGTGGGTTGCTGATGTATGGCATTCCGGGCTTCAAGCTTGAAAAAGAAGTCGTCCAGCGGCGCAACGACCTGTTGGCTGACGGCGGTGTCGAGTTCGTTTTGAACTGCGACGTGGACGCCGCAAAATTCGCTGAAATTCACGCCAAGCATGACGCGATCATCATCGCAACGGGCGTTTACAAGTCGAGGGATCTGTCCATGCCGGGCAGTGGTCTTGCCGGGATCGAGAAGGCAATCGATTTCCTGACGGCATCAAACCGTAAAAGCTTTGGTGACACTGTTGAGGATTTCGACAACGGACGGCTGAATGCCGAGGGCAAGAAGGTTGTCGTGATCGGTGGTGGTGACACCGCGATGGATTGTGTGCGTACGTCGATCCGTCAGGGCGCGACATCGGTCAAATGCCTGTACCGTCGTGACCGGGCAAACATGCCGGGTTCGCAGCGCGAGACACAGAACGCCGAGGAAGAAGGCGTGGTATTCGAATGGCTCAGTGCACCCAAGGGGTTCACGGGCGACGACAAGGTTTCTGGCGTGATGGTGCAGAAGATGCGTCTGGGGCAACCCGATGCATCTGGTCGCCAGGCCCCCGAAGTGATCGAAGGCGCGGATTATGTTGAGGGCGCCGATCTGGTGATCAAGGCATTGGGTTTTGAGCCTGAAGACCTGCCCACCTTGTTCGGGCAGCCCGACTTGCCTGTCACCCGATGGGGAACGGTCAGGGCAGCATTCCAGACCGGGGAAACCGAAATGGATGGTGTGTACGCGATCGGGGACATCGTGCGCGGTGCCTCACTGGTCGTATGGGCGATCCGCGACGGGCGCGACTGCGCTGACGCGATCATCGACCGGTTCAACGCCAAAACTGCCGTGGCGGCGGAATAACCCCAGTTTTCAGGAGGGTTCGAAATGTCGGAACTTCAAGGCCAATGCATGTGTGGCGCGGTCACAGTCACCGCCACCCCTGTGCGGGATGCTCTGGGGGCGTGTCACTGTGATCAATGCCGTCGGTGGACCAGTTCGATGCTGGTGACCTTTCAGGCGAAAGAAGGCTATGCAGCGCTGGGCCCGGTCAAGACATTTACCTCGTCCGACTGGGCAGAACGTGCTTTTTGCGGCGAATGCGGATCCTCGCTCTGGTATCGGATCACGCTGCCGGGTGAGATGCACGGACAGACACAAATGGCGGCTGGCCTGTTTGAAAATGCAACAGGTAACCCGCTGAAACTTGAACTTTATATCGACAAAAAGCCCGAGGGATACGCGTTCGCAGGTGAACGTCGGCAAATGACCAAAGCCGAGGTCGAAGCCATGTATTCCCCCTCTGACGAAGGAGACAGCCAATGACCAAATATGATGCCGATTGGGTGCGGGCAGAAGAAGCAAAACGCAAGTGGATGGCCGAAAATGGTCTCTATTCCGAGGCAGAAGAGCATTCTTCGTGCGGTGTGGGCCTTGTTGTGTCCGTGGATGGCAAACGGTCGCGCAAGGTGGTGGATGCCGGGATCGATGCCCTGAAAGCGATCTGGCATCGCGGGGCCGTTGACGCGGATGGCAAGACCGGCGATGGCGCGGGCATCCATGTGCAGATTCCGGTTCCCTTCTTCTATGATCAGGTCCGCCGCACGGGTCACGAACCCAAGCTGAATGAGCTGATTGCTGTTGGTCAGGTTTTCCTGCCCCGCACCGATTTCGGCGCGCAGGAGCGGTGCCGGACCATCGTCGAAAGCGAAGTTCTGCGTATGGGTTACTACATCTATGGCTGGCGACACGTGCCGGTCGATGTGACTTGCCTTGGGGAAAAGGCCAACGCAACCCGCCCCGAGATTGAGCAGATCCTGATCTCGAACTCCAAGGGTGTGGACGAAGAAACTTTCGAGCGCGAGCTCTATGTCATCCGTCGCCGCATCGAAAAAGCGGCTTTGGTGTCGGGTATCTCTGGTCTTTATCTTGCGTCGCTGTCCTGCCGGTCGATCATCTACAAGGGTATGATGCTGGCCGAACAGGTCGCTGTATTCTATCCCGATCTCATGGACGAACGCTTTGAATCGGCATTCGCGATTTACCACCAGCGTTATTCGACCAACACGTTTCCGCAATGGTGGCTGGCGCAGCCATTCCGCATGCTGGCCCACAACGGCGAGATCAACACCCTCAAGGGCAACGTCAACTGGATGAAAAGCCATGAGATCCGGATGGCCAGCGGAACCTTTGGTGACTATGCTGAAGATATCAAGCCAATCATCGCAGGTGGTTCGTCAGATTCTGCCGCATTAGACTCGGTTTTCGAGGTTCTGGTGCGCGCGGGGCGGTCGGCCCCGATGGCAAAAACCATGCTGGTTCCGGAAAGCTGGTCCAAGCAGGCGGTCGAGCTGCCGCAAGCGTGGCGCGACATGTATTCCTACTGCAACTCGGTGATGGAGCCATGGGATGGCCCGGCCGCGCTGGCGATGACCGATGGACGCTGGGTCTGCGCCGGTCTGGACCGGAACGGGCTGCGCCCCATGCGGTACGTTGTGACTGGCGATGGCCTTGTCATCGCAGGATCCGAGGCCGGAATGGTGCCGATCAACGAAGCTACCGTGACCGAAAAAGGCGCGTTGGGGCCGGGTCAGATGCTGGCGGTCGACATGAAAAAGGGCAAGCTGTACCGCGATACCCAGATCAAGAACAAGCTGGCCCGCGCGCTGCCATTTGGCGAATGGGTTGGCAAGATAAACGATCTGGACGAAACGCTTGCGGGTGTGAGCGAAGTTCCGATCTTTGCGGGTGGCGAGTTGCGCAAGCGCCAGATTGCTGCGGGATACTCGGTGGAAGAGCTGGAACAAATCCTTGCTCCGATGGCGGAAGACGGCAAGGAAGCCCTGGCATCCATGGGGGATGATACGCCCTCGGCTGTTCTGTCAAAGCAATACCGCCCACTCAGCCATTTTTTCCGTCAGAACTTCAGCCAGGTGACCAACCCGCCGATCGACAGCCTGCGTGAATACCGCGTGATGTCGCTGAAAACCCGGTTTGCCAACCTCAAGAACGTGCTGGACGAAGACAGCAGCCAGACCGAGATCGTGGTTCTGGAAAGCCCCTTTGTCGGCAACGCGCAATGGGACAAGCTGGTTGAGAACTTTGATGCGCCGCTGGCGGAAATCGACTGTAGCTTCGAGGCTGGTCAAGGCGCATTGAGCGCGGCTTTGGCCCGTATCAGAGCCGAATCCGAAGAAGCTGTGCGATCTGGTGCCGGGCATATCGTCTTGTCTGATATGCGGTCGGGCGAGGATCGGATTGCGATGCCAATGATCCTCGCGACCAGCGCTGTGCATTCCCATTTGACGCGTCAGGGTTTGCGGACCTTCTGTTCGTTGAACGTCCGTTCGGCTGAATGTGTAGACCCGCATTACTTTGCCGTTCTGATCGGCTGTGGCGCGACTGTGGTGAACGCCTATCTGGCCGAGGATTCTTTGGCTGACCGTATCGATCGCGGTTTGCTGGACGGAAGCCTGACCGAAAACGTCGCGCGCTATCGCGAGGCGATCGATCAGGGCTTGCTGAAGATCATGGCCAAGATGGGCATCTCGGTCATTTCGTCTTATCGCGGTGGTCTGAACTTTGAGGCCGTTGGCCTCAGCCGTGCCATGGTGGCCGAGTATTTCCCTGGAATGACCAGCCGTATCTCGGGCATAGGTATCAAAGGTATTCAGGCCAAGGCCGAAGAAATCCATGCCAAGGGTTGGAACAGCGGTCTGGATGTGCTGCCCATCGGTGGTTTCTACAAGGCGCGTAAGTCAGGTGAGACCCACGCGTGGGAAGCGACCTCGATGCACATGATGCAGATGGCCTGCAACAAGGCTTCGTATGAGCTGTGGAAACAGTATTCAGCCAAGATGCAGTCGAACCCGCCAATTCATCTGCGCGATCTGATGGATTTCAAACCGCTGGGCAAGCCGGTGCCGATCGAAGAGGTGGAATCGATCACCTCGATCCGCAAACGCTTTGTCACGCCAGGTATGTCGCTGGGTGCATTGTCGCCAGAAGCGCATAAAACACTGAACGTGGCGATGAACCGGATCGGTGCGAAATCCGACAGTGGCGAAGGTGGCGAAGATCCGGCACATTTCGTGCCTGAACCCAATGGCGACAACCCTTCGGCCAAGATCAAACAGGTGGCTTCAGGTCGGTTTGGTGTGACTGCGGAATACCTCAACCAGTGTGAGGAGCTTGAGATCAAGGTCGCTCAGGGTGCAAAACCCGGCGAAGGTGGTCAGTTGCCAGGTATGAAGGTCACCGACCTGATCGCGCGCCTGCGCCATTCGACCAAGGGCGTGACGCTGATCTCGCCGCCGCCGCACCACGATATCTATTCGATCGAGGATCTGGCGCAGCTGATCTACGATCTGAAGCAGATCAACCCGCGCTGCAAGGTGACGGTCAAGCTGGTAGCGTCCTCGGGCGTTGGCACGATTGCTGCCGGTGTAGCCAAAGCGAAAGCGGATATTATCCTTATTTCGGGTCACAATGGCGGTACAGGCGCGTCGCCTGCGACCTCGATCAAATACGCTGGTCTGCCGTGGGAGATGGGCCTGACCGAGGCGCATCAGGTTCTGGCGATGAACAACCTGCGCGACCGCGTCACCCTGCGGACCGACGGTGGCCTGCGCACGGGGCGCGACATTGTCATGGCCGCGATGATGGGGGCCGAGGAATTCGGCATCGGTACCGCTGCGCTGATCGCCATGGGCTGTATCATGGTGCGTCAGTGTCAGTCGAACACCTGTCCGGTGGGCGTGTGTACGCAGGATGAATCCCTGCGCGCCAAATTCACCGGCAATGCGGATAAGGTCGTCAATCTGATCACCTTCTACGCGCAGGAAGTGCGCGAGCTGCTGGCCAGCCTCGGCGCGCGTTCGATTGATGAAATCATCGGTCGGGCCGATCTGCTGGCTCAGGTCAGCCGTGGGTCCGCTCATCTGGATGATCTCGATCTGAACCCGCTGCTGATCACTGTCGATGGGGCACATAACATCATCTACAACCGCGACAAAGAGCGCAACGCGGTGCCGGATACGCTGGACGCCGAAATTGTTCGTGATGCGGCCCGGTTCCTGAAGGATGGTGAAAAGATGCAGCTGTCTTATGCAGTGCAGAACACACACCGGACCGTTGGAACCCGAGTGTCCAGCCATATTGTGCAGAATTTCGGGATGCGGAACACCTTTCAGGACGACCATCTGCATGTGAAACTGCAGGGCTCGGCCGGGCAATCGCTGGGAGCTTTTGCGGCCCCCGGTCTGAAGCTGGAAGTGTCGGGCGATGCCAATGACTATGTCGGTAAGGGCCTGTCCGGCGGTATGATCGTCGTGCGTCCACCGCAGGTCAGCCCGCTGAAAGCAGATGACAACACGATCATTGGCAATACTGTGCTCTATGGCGCCACCGACGGGTATCTGTTCGCGGCCGGTCGCGCCGGTGAACGCTTCGCGGTCCGGAACTCTGGTGCCAAGGTTGTTGTCGAGGGATGCGGTTCCAACGGGTGTGAATACATGACCGGCGGTGTCGCCGTTATCCTTGGAACAATCGGAGCCAACTTTGGCGCGGGCATGACAGGCGGCATGGCCTATCTGTATGATCCCGAAGGCAAGGCTGAGGCGCTGATGAACAGGGAAACGCTGGTCACTTGCCCGGTCACTGTGGATCACTGGGAAGAGCAGTTGAAATCACTCATCATGCGCCACGCAGCTGAATCGCAAAGCCGCAAGGCCACTGACATTCTTCAGCACTGGGAAGTGGAAATAGGCAACTTCCTGCAGGTTTGCCCGAAGGAGATGCTGAACAAGCTCAGCCACCCGCTGAGTGTTGAAGCCAAAGCAGTTCCGGCGGAATAAGCCGAAACCTATTGTCTCTAAAAGCCCCGCGTGTCATTTGCACCACGCGGGGTTCGTATGTTAACGACGTTTCAGTGCAGGTCTTGCCCGATTATCCGAAAATCGCCAATCTTTCTTCACACTCAGGCGACAATCATGGGCCGATCTAGGCGCCAGATGATAAGCAAACAGGGGCAACCGGATGCCAACACCGTATCAGGATCAGTTTTATACTTTCGATCCAGCAAACCCGCCACCTGCGGGAACGGCAGTCACTGTTAGCAGCTTCACTTTGATCGATGCAGATGATGACAACGAAATCGATGCGCCAAGTGGCGATACCGTCAACGGTCAGGACGTCACGAATTCCTGGCCAGGGGACACTGTTACCATCAACGTGGCGGGCGTCGGGAACGTAACCTATACCGGCACCACGTTTTATCTGGCTGACGGATCTCGGGTTTTCACACCGACAGACGGCCAGGTCCTGCAGCCGGGAACATTTGTTTCAGCCACCTTCGTCAACACACAGGGGCCGCTGAATGTCGGCAATCTGGGTCCGCCCTGTTTCACGCCGGGCACCATGATAGCGACCCCGGAAGGCGAACGTGCGGTGGAAGATCTTAAAGTCGGCGATCTGGTCACGACCGTGGATCATGGCCCCCAGCCTTTGATCTGGGTTGGGCGTACAGTGGTGGCCGCCGAAGGAAAGCTGGCCCCGATCCGGTTTGAGGCCGGAGTGTTTGACCTGGATCGTCCGCTGCTTGTTTCGCCTCAGCATCGGATGCTGGTTGAAGACTGGCGGGCCTCGTACCTGTCTGGGCACGCTGAAGCGCTGATTCCGGCACATGCTCTGGTCAATGGAAAAACGGTGACCCGGGTGGAAGGCGGCGAGGTGGAGTATTTCCACCTTTTGTTCAAGCAGCACGAGATCGTCATCGCCAATGGCGCCAAAAGCGAAAGCTATTATCCGGGGCACGCGTTGTCGGCCTCGGACCGCGAAACGCAGAGCGAGGTCCTGCACTTGTTCCCTGAGTTGGCAGGTCATGATCCGATGTCGGTAGAAACCGCACGACCGGTTGTTCACCCGCGCGAAGCGCGCGCTTTCGCGATTTAGGCCGTTTCAAACCCGGACCGCGCGTCGTATAGCTGAGGCATGGCGAAGAAAGCAGCCCGCAAATCAAGCGGTAAGAAAAACAAGGCATCCAGCAGAAAAACACCTACGGTGCGTCAGATTCGCCGTTGGCTGACTCGTGCGGTTGCGGCAATTGCCGGAGCTTTGCTTGCGATAATCCTGTTGTATTCGGTTGTGAACCCACCCGTAACCCATACGATCTGGTCGGAATGGCGCCGTTTGGGAAAGGTTGAGCGCGAATGGGTGCCGATCGAGGACATGGCTCCGATCATGGCGCGTTCGGTCGTGGCAGCAGAGGATGCAAATTTCTGCCTGCACTGGGGATTTGACGTAGAGGCCATTCGCGATGCGCTTGAGGATGGCGGGAATCGCGGCGCCTCGACGATTACACAGCAAGTTGTGAAGAACGTATTTCTTTGGCAAGGGCGCAGTTGGATACGCAAGGCGTTGGAAACTTCGATCACACCTGTGGTCGAGATTTTCTGGAGCAAGCAGCGAATTCTCGAGGTCTATCTGAACGTTGCCGAAACCGGGAATGGTGTTTTTGGGGTCGAGGCTGCCGCGCAACGGTATTTCAACACCAGCGCCTCAAAACTGACCCCAGTTCAGGCGGCGCGGATTGCCGCCATTCTGCCGTCACCGCGCAACAGATCGGTCACTGACCCGACGGCGCAAACGCGCAGGCGGGCGGCATCTATTCTGGATGGGGCGGCCACCATCCGCGCAGATGGTCGCGCAGATTGTTTCGAGGATTGAAACCCGTCGCCTGCCAAGGCTAAATCTGTCGGGTACTCACTGGTTCGATTGGAAGCCCATGGCGCGTCTGTTTCATGTTCCCCTCTCTCCATATTGCCGCAAGGTTCGGCTGTCTCTGGCGGAAAAGAAGATCGAGGTTGAGCTTGTCGAAGAGCGATACTGGGAGCAAGACCCCGACTTTTTGCGCCGAAACCCCGCGGGTAAAGTACCAGTACTGCGTCTGGACGGACAAATGATGTCGGAAAGCGCAGCGATCTGTGAATATATCGAAGAAACCCGCCCCGAACCGCCATTGATGCCAAAAAGCCCCGAAGCCCGATACGAAGTGCGGCGCCTTGTTGGTTGGTTTGACGACAAATTCCATCATGAGGTGACGTCGAAGCTGCTGTACGAACGGGTAAACAAAAAAGTGACGGGTCAGGGCTATCCGGACAGCAAGAACGTCAAACAGGGTGCAAAAGCGATCAAGTACCATCTGGATTATATGGCTTGGCTGTTGGATCACCGCCGGTGGTTGGCCGGTGACCAGATGACACTGGCTGACTTCGCGGCAGCGGCGCATCTGTCTTCGCTGGACTATATCTCGGACGTGGATTGGAACCGCAGTCAGGTGGTCAAGGACTGGTATGCGAAAATCAAATCACGCCCTGCGTTTCGCTCTATTCTGGCGGATCAGGTGCCGGGTTTCCGGCCGCCGCCCCATTACGCGGATCTGGATTTCTGATAGGGTGCGCCCGGGGGGCTGTCTGCCCCCCATCGCGCATCTGCGCGATTCCCCCCGAGGATATTTTTAGCCAGATGAAGAGCGGATCTGATTTGAAGGAAAAGCTGGTACAGCAGGCCCTTGACGAAGGGTTTGTTGCGTGCCGTGTCTGCCGCCCCTGGGATGTTCCAGAAGTTCCCGAGCGTCTGGCCGCGTACCTGGGTGCCGGGTATCATGGGCAGATGGGATGGATGGCCGAACGAACGCATTGGCGCGGTGATCCTGCGGCCCTTTGGCCCGAGGCGCGATCAGTGATCATGCTGGCCGAGAGTTACACGCCGGAACATGACCCGACAGACGTCTTGAAGCAACGCGGCCACGGGGCGATTTCTGTCTATGCGCAGAACAAAGACTATCATGATCTGGTCAAAAAGCGACTGAAGCGCCTGGCGCGGTGGCTGATTGCCGAGGCGGGCGGCGAGGTTAAGGTGTTTGTTGACACTGCACCCGTGCCGGAGAAAGCCTTGGGGCAGGCCGCCGGGTTGGGCTGGCAGGGGAAACACACGAATCTGGTCAGTAGGGAATGGGGTAATTGGGCCTTTATAGGGTCTGTTTTTTCAACTCTGGATATACCCGCGGATCCTGCTGAGATTGATCGCTGCGGGTCTTGTCGGGCCTGTTTGGACAGCTGTCCCACAGACGCCTTTCCGGGCCCGTATCAATTGGATGCACGGCGGTGCATTTCCTATCTGACCATCGAGCATAAAGGCCCTGTGAAGCCTGAACTTCGCGGAAAGCTGGGCAATCGAATCTACGGCTGTGATGATTGCCTCGCAGCTTGCCCGTGGAACAAGTTTGCGGTTGCCGCAAGTGACATACGCTATGCCGCGCGTGAAGATCTGGCAGCGCCTGCGCTGGAAGAGCTGGTGGCGCTTGATGATACTTCGTTCCGAGCGAAGTTCTCTGGCTCACCCATCAAACGGATTGGGCGCGACCGGTTTGTGCGCAACGTGCTTTATGCCATTGGAAACTCGGGGCGCCCGAGTTTGAAGGCTGCGGCCCAGAGATTGACAGATGACCCGGATGAAACCGTGGCCGACGCAGCGCGTTGGGCGGTGGAACAACTTTCATAATTGCCGCAAACAGGCTGGACGTGTCGGCCCCAATCGCTACACCAATCTGCAGCGAACAGTAAGGAGAACCCGATGGCGCTGGCTTTGGGGGTGGATACGGGTGGAACCTATACCGATGCGGTACTGGTCCGGGATGAAAAAGAGGTGATAGCCTCAGCCAAGTCCCTGACCACACGCGCGGATCTGGCAATTGGTGTGGGGAAGGCGATTTCTGCCGTTCTGGAGCAGGCAAAAGTTACGCCGGATCAGATTTCAATGGCCTCTTTGTCCACGACATTGGCGACAAATGCCTTGGTCGAAGGGCAGGGCGGGCGCGTTGCGTTGATCTATATCGGATTCAAAGACAGCGACCTTGAAAAGCACGGTTTGAAGGACGCGTTAAAAGGGGACCCGGCCCTGGTTATGTCTGGTGGGCATTCCCATTCAGGCAGCGAAGCTGCGCCATTGGATATTGCAGCGCTGGA
This sequence comes from Ruegeria sp. AF5, assembly GCF_056541905.1. NCBI lineage: Bacteria > Pseudomonadati > Pseudomonadota > Alphaproteobacteria > Rhodobacterales > Roseobacteraceae > Ruegeria > Ruegeria sp. AF5. Next base: position 16,059 of record NZ_JBQFYZ010000025.1, on the reverse strand, counting down.
GCAATTTTTAGGCTCTCATAAGGGCATTTCAGGCTTTGCCATAGCCGCTCAGTTTGCCACACGAAATCCCGCGCATGAACTGGAAGCCGCACGGATCGTTTTGGAAAGAACCGGGGCTCCGGTCACATGTTCGCATCACTTGTCGGCAAAGCTGAACGGGCCGAAACGCGCCGTGACGGCCGTGTTGAATGCACGGCTGATCGGGATGATCGACCGTTTGATCGGGCGGGCGCAGGACCGGCTGCGCGAGTTGGGGATTATGGCGCCGATGATGGTTGTGCGCGGTGATGGGGCGTTGATGAGTGCTGAACAGGCGCGTGAACGCCCTATTGAAACGATCCTGAGCGGACCTGCCGCGTCAATTGTAGGCGCGCGCTGGTTGACCGGCGCAGAGAATGCGTTGGTGTCGGATATTGGCGGTACGACAACTGACGTGGCGTTGATCCGTGACGGCAAGCCCGCGATCGACTCGGCCGGGGCACAAGTAGGCGGGTTCCGCACAATGGTCGAGGCCGTTGCGATGCGCACCCATGGCCTTGGAGGTGATAGTCAGGTGCATGTCGTGACCGAGGGATTGCAGGGTGGTGTGTTTCTGGGGCCGCGTCGCGTTCTTCCGATATCCCTGATCGCCTCGGAAGCGCCCGAGATCGTTCATGCCATTCTGGATGAGCAATTGCGGGCCACGACGGTGGGCGAGCACGATACGCGCTTTGCCCGTCGCGTGCCGGGAATACATGACGACGGTATAGATGTGCGCGAAGAAGCTCTGCTAGAGCGGTTGGGAGATCAGGTTCTCCCGATTGGTTCCTTGCTTCGGTCCCGAATGGAAAGCGGCGCATTGACCCGGTTGGTGGATCGCGGGATCGTTCAGATCTCGGGCGTGACGCCGTCGGATGCCAGCCATGTACTGGGGCGGGTGGATGCCTGGGATGCGGACGCCGCCCGTAAGGCACTTGAACTGGTCGCACGCAAACGGGTCGGGTCCGGGGACATGTTGGCAAATTCCGCCGAAGCGCTGGCGCAGATGATCGTGGACCAGTTGACAAAACAGACCAGTTTGACCTTGTTAGAGGCTGCTTTTGATGAGGAACCGGACAGTTTCGGGCTGCCGTCACAGGAGCTGGCGCGGCATATCCTGACACAGCGCGGATTGGCGCAGCATCGCGGTTTGTTGTCGCTGACTGCAGCCTTGAACGTTGATGTTGTGGGGCTTGGGGCGTCAGCCGCCAGCTATTACCCGGCGGTCGGTGAACGGCTGCACTGCCGAATGATCCTGCCAGAACATGCGGGTGTAGCCAATGCGATTGGTGCCGTCGTGGGGCGGGTGACCTTACGGCGATCGGGCACGGTGACAAGTCCCGCCGAAGGGCGGTATCGTGTACACCTCGAGGGCGGGCCCAAGGATTTTTCCGCATCAGAAGATGCGCTGGCTTTGCTGGAAAATGTTCTGAGGTCGGAAGCTGAAGGCGCGGTGCGCGAAGCTGGTGCAGAAGATATCCGCGTGATCGTGGATCGCGACATCAAAACCGCGCGGGTCGAGGCCAATGATGTGTTTGTCGAGGCAATGATCACTGTCGAGGCTAGCGGGCGACCGCGGGTTGCGGCGGGCTAGCCCCTCTGACTTGTTCAGAGGGGCCCGGCAGGTGGTGCATTATTCTGCGGCGCTGGCGCGTTTGGGAAGAACCCAGTCCTGGCGCGGGAAGTGGCAGGTATATCCGTTCGGGATGCGCTCAAGATAATCCTGATGCTCGGGTTCGGCCTCCCAGAAATCGCCGACGGGTTCGACTTCGGTTACGACTTTTCCCGGCCACAAGCCGCTGGCATTCACGTCTGCGATAGTATCCAGGGCGGTTGCTCTTTGGGCTTCGTCGACGTGGTAAATCGCTGAACGATAGCTCATTCCTCGGTCGTTGCCCTGCCGATTGACAGTGGTCGGGTCGTGAATCTGGAAGAAAAATTCCAGCAGGTCGCGGTAACTGATCAGCGATGGGTCAAACCAGATTTCGATCCCTTCGGCGTGGGTGCCGTGGTTGCGATAGGTGGCGTTGGGCACATCGCCTCCGGTGTAGCCCACCCGGGTCCGCAAGACGCCTGGCAGCTTGCGGATCAGGTCCTGCATACCCCAAAAGCAGCCTCCGGCCAGTACAGCACGTTGTTCAGTCATTGGATTTCCTCCACGTGGATCAGGAATTCGGCGTAACCTTCAGCCTCCATCTCATCCCGATGGATGAACCTGAGCGAGGCCGAGTTAATGCAATATCGCAGGCCGCCATGTTCTCGCGGGCCGTCGGGGAAGACATGCCCCAGATGGCTGTCGCCGTGTTTCGATCGAACCTCGGTCCGGATCATACCATGTGTCGTGTCGCGAAACTCTTCCACATGCTCATGGATGATCGGCTTGGTAAAGCTGGGCCAGCCACATCCGGATTCGTATTTGTGGGTCGAAGCAAACAGCGGTTCGCCTGACACGATGTCCACGTAGATACCCGGTTCCTTGTTCTCCAAATACTTGCCTGTCCCCGGTCGTTCGGTGCCATTGCGTTGGGTGACGTGAAATTCTTCGGGCGAAAGTGCCGCAATAACCGTGGGGTCTTTGGTGTAACGTGTCATGGATCCTCCGGCTGATTTGACGGTTGTGCCATTATCTGGGGGCTGCCGACTAGAAAGCAAAGCGATATTTCAAACAGCTCTCACAGACGTGCGGTCGGTCTGACGCAAACAGATAGGCCCTTGTGTTAGGCCGAAGTCGTTTTGCCGGCAGGTTGGCGTGACAGTTGAACAGCAAGAATACCCAGTGTCGTGACTGTAACGCCAATTGCATCCATCGCGCCCAGTTTCTCGCCCAGCAATATGGCCGCTATCGTGACACCGAATACCGGGTTCAAAAAGTGGAACGTGGCTGCGCGGATCGCGCCGATGCGATCCAGAAGAAGGAACCAGATCAGCGTGGCCAGCAGCCCAGGAAACAGGGTTGTGTAGGTGAACGCCAATGCCAGTGGCAGCGTCGGGTGGATGTAAATGGTCTCAAAGATCGGCGCGGCCACGAACAACGTCGCTGAGCCTACAAGCATCTGCAGACCCACGACCATCATGAAGTTACCGCCCGAAGTCGCGCCGCGAACCGCGAGGGTGGCAAAGGTCAGCGCCAAAGCTCCGATGCCGCATAGTGCGACGCCGAACATGTCGACACCAGCACTGATCCGGCTGCTCATGATCAGGGCGACGCCGGTGAATCCAGCAAACAATCCCAAAATCCCGAGAGGGCGCAGTTTCTCGCCAAAAATAAGCCACCCTGCCAGCGCCACCAGCAAGGGCATTGTGGACGCGATAATCGCCGCAACCGAAGCCTCGACCGTTTGCATCGCGTAAAAATTCAGACCCAAATACAGGGCATTTTGGCAGATACCGAAAAGAATTGTCGCCCGCCACTGGTTCCGGGTCAGGTGCCAGCTTTGCCCCATCGCCCGGGCAATCAGAACCCCCAAAACCCCTGAGATCAAAAACCGCAGGGCTAGCGAAAACAAAGGAGAGGCGTCTGCCACGATGATCCGCGCCGAGGTAAAGGCAGACGACCAGATCAGGGCAAATGTCAGCCCCATGGCTATGGCGCGCAGATCCATGGAGACCCCCTGTCACTTTGCGCGGACTTTCCCCGATTTTGTGATCGGTCGCAAGCGCTGCGCGTCAAAAAAGACACATCCGTGATGCAACGAAAGTCACGAGGATGTTTTTATTGATTGACTGAACAATTAAAGTTATCGGCTCCGGGATCTGACATATCAAGGGAGGGTTGTCGGTGCTTCTGGAATACATTCTTTCTTTTGGCGTTCTGCTGGCGTTGGGCCTGGTCGCGTTCTTCGTCGTGAAGTGGTGGAACCTGCGCTGCGTTGGCGTTACACCTGTCCACCTTTTCACGTTCATCGCGATCCTGTTTACGTCCGGTCTGGATGTTGGCCTGATCATGTTCCCGCTGACAGAATTTGGTGGCTATGCCGAAGATCCGGCCTATGCCTTTGCCAATCCACTGGCGATCGAGTTCGGTTTCTGGGGATTTCTGATCTGGGCGTTTTACTTCCTGACAGCCTTCTATTTCTGCGTGATCGAACCCCGCGTGAACTTCTTTGAGATTCCGCTGGTCAAGCTGATCAACAACGTCGTCATCATCGGCACCTGCGCCTTTACCGCCAGCCTGTTCCTGATCTACCTGCCTGGCTACCTGCCAGAGGTCGGAGATGGAGAATCTGTCGTTACCACCTTCTACGTCATCGTGTTTGTGGTCATTCTGGCGGCAGCATACTCGTCGACCGATTTGAAATATGTGCGCATCCTGTCGGTCGGTTCGACCTTTCTGTTCCTTGCACTGATTCTGGGTATGTGGGCGGCCGCTGGCATGGGAATGACCGGGTTTATCGAAACCGGCAGTAACATTGGTGCCTATTTCACCAATGTGCACAAATTTGTCCTGCCGCTGACCGATTATCATGCCTTCTACTTGTTCTGGTGGTTTGCGTGGTCAATCATGATTGGCCAGTTTACTTCGCGCTTTGTGGGCGGTTTGAAAACCTGGCAGCTGCTGGCGGCGTTGTTGATCTTCCCGTCGATCCCGCTGGGGATCTGGTTCACCGTTCTCTACTACTATCACCTGAACGGCATCAGCACCGCAGGCATCACCAATATCGCGATGGTAATCGTGGGCGTGACCTTTGTGATCAACTCGCTGGACTCGCTGATTAGGCTCTATACAGACAACCTGAACATGACCGCCGAGCGGTTTGGCAAGGCGACCTATGTCGCTGGCAACGTCGCGCTGCTGTTTGTGCTAACGCTGCTGTTCCAGAGTCAGTGGTTGCAAATCCAGTGGATCGGAGCCGTCGTAGTCGGTCTTTACCTGGCTTGCGTGGTCTATATCCTGGTCACCAAGCGCAAAGAGGTGATGAGTATCGATGCCATGCCGGAAGATCGCGATCTGGACTTCCACAAGGTTGAGACGATTCACTGATTGTTTCGAACCTACCAAACCAAAAGCGGGCCTCGACATTGGGGCCCGCAGCCGTTTTTGGGCACTGCCCGATCCGGCCCTCATTCCTTGTCGTTCACTTCAGTTCGTGTCGAGACGATATTTGAGGAAACTGTGGCCAGCGTAGTCTACTTGCCCAACAAAATAAGCGCCGAGTTTGGTCATTGCGCGCAGTTTCGTGCGTGAAGGCGGCAGCAAGAATGTCACGAACGGAATACGATTGTCCTGCTTTGCGAATGCGATGGCCTGACGTGCTATCTTTGCACCCAGTCCAAATGCACCGGGCTTCAAGACCAACCCGAAATCCCACTCTTCACCTTCTTTTTGAAATCCGCCCCATCCCACATAATGTCCGCGGTGCAGAATTGCCCAATGACCTAGGCCGTCCCGCGCCCAACACGACTCTTTCGCGTGAATGAAACCGGCGACTGTTTCCTCATCCCAATCCTGCGTCAGGAGAGGCATGTGTTCGGCAAGAATTGGATTTCTCATATGCGCCAGTATCTCAGGTGCTGAGACGAGGGGCAGTCGCGTGAAGGTTATATCCTGTTCCATAGAACTGGGATTTAGCTGGCCAAGCAGGAAATCAACGGGTTGTCCGTAAAAAACGTGCCAAGGACAACCGGTGTTGGATTGTAGCCTTTAGTTACAGCCTGATGCCTTATCACATAATTGCGCGGGCCGTAGGATGTAAAGTTTAGACACAAAAAAAGGGGCCGCGTAACCGCCACCCCTTTATATGGTTCCAAGCGCTTGAGATCAGCCGTTCACGCTGTCTTTCAGTGCTTTCGCGATGGTCATTTTCACAACCTTGTCGGCTTCTTTGGTGAAGGTTTCACCGGTTGCCGGGTTGCGGACCTGACGCTCAGGGCGTTCGCGGCAGTAGATTTTGCCGACGCCAGGCAGGGTCACTGCACCACCTGCGGAAACTTCGCGCGTGATCAGGCCGGTGATGGCCTCAAGCGCAGAGTTCGCGGATTTCTTATCGGTTCCCATTTCCTCAGCGAGAGCAGCAACCAGCTGAGTCTTTGTCATAGGTTTTGCCATTTCTTGGTCTCCTTAACGTGCCCGATCTATAGGGCCTCACCGCGTAACTGTAACGGGATATTGTGGCCAAACACAACGAATAGTAGCGCAGAAACCCCTAAAAATATGGGGAAAACGTTGCTTTTTTGCGTCAGAGGAAGGCAGTTTCGTCGAAGGAACGCAATTTCCGGCTGTGCAGACGCTCCAACGGCATGCCGCGCAGGTGCTCCATAGCGCGTATCCCGATCATCAAATGACGCCCCACCTGAGTGGTATAAAAGGACGAGGCCATGCCCGGCAGCTTTAGTTCGCCGTGCAGGGGCTTGTCCGACACGCACAGCAAAGTGCCGTAAGGAACGCGAAAGCGATAGCCGTTCGCGGCGATTGTGGCGCTTTCCATATCCAACGCGATGGCCCGCGACTGGCTGAGGCGCTGAACCGGTCCGGATTGATCGCGCAGTTCCCAGTTGCGATTGTCGACCGATGCAACTGTTCCCGTCCGCATGATCCGCTTCAGTTCATACCCTTCCAGCTCGGTCACTTCGGCCACGGCGCGTTCCAGCGCGACCTGAACCTCGGCCAGGGGCGGGATGGGCACCCAGACCGGCAGGTCATCATCCAGAACCTTGTCATCACGTAGATATGCATGGGCCAGAACGAAATCACCCAATGCCTGCGTGTTGCGCAATCCGGCGCAATGGCCAACCATCAACCACGCGTGGGGGCGCAGAACCGCGATATGGTCGGTCGCAGTTTTCGCATTCGAGGGGCCAACACCGATGTTCACCAAAGTAAGACCCGAACCATCTTCACGCTTCAGATGATAGGTTGGCATTTGCGGCAGTTTCAGCGGTTGCTCGATTTCTGCGTCCGGCTCCGTGATCTCAACATTCCCGGTCGAGACAAAGCTGGTATACCCGCTGCTGGGATCAGCCAACTGCTCACGGGCGTAGTTCTCGAATTCCGAAACATAGAACTGATAGTTCGTGAACAGAACGTGGTTCTGAAAATGCCGGGCATCTGTCGCTGTGTAATGTGCCAGTCGCGCAAGTGAATAATCGACGCGCTGGGCAGAAAACAATGACAAGGGTCCGACGGCGTCTTCATGATCGTGCACGCCGTTAACGATGTCGTCATTCGTGGTGGTCAGATCCGGCACGTCAAACACATCGCGCAGGGTGAAAGCAGCCGCCCCCTGATGCGGCACAACCAGACCTGACGTATTCGCCACGGCAAAATGCACCGGAATAGGTGTGTCCGACGCTGCAATCGTCACCGGTTGGTCGTGATTCTTGATCAACAGGGCAATCTGCTGGGTCAGGTAGGACCGGAATAAATCCGGGCGCGTTACGGTTGTAGCGTGAACACCGGGTTCCGCCACATGCCCAAAACTCAGGCGGCTGTCGACTTGAGCATAGGTCGACGTCTTTATGCGAATCTCGGGGTAATAGGCCCTGTATCTGGCGGTTGGTGCTCCATTTTGCAGTACCTTCGAGAAGCTGTCGCACAGAAATTCTGTTGCTTGAGTGTAAAGCTCCTCCAGTCGCGCAACTGCGGCTGCGGGATCGGTGAACTGTTCTGGCGAAAGGGCTTCAGGTGTCAGGAGTGTCGTCATGCTAAGGGTTCCAGAAGATCAATTTTTTCGAATGTGCGCACGTCAACCAGCCCGAGATCAGAAATCCTGAGTTCCGGTATGACGACCAACGCCAGTAGCGAATGTTGCATATACGCGTTGTTCAGATTGCAGCCACATTCCTGCATAGCCTGAACCATCCTGTCCGCCTTGGCCGCAACTTCAGCGGCCGGGCTGTCGGACATCAGACCGGCAATGGGAAGTTCGACCATCGCCAGTTCCTGGCCGTCCCTAAAGATCGTGATGCCGCCACCCACTTCGGCCAGTCGATTCGCGGCCAGCGCCATCTGTTCACGGTCGGTGCCGACGACGATCATGTGGTGACTGTCATGCGCCACGGTCGAGGCCATGGCCATTTTTCCCTGATATCCAAACCCCGAGACAAAGGCGTTGGTGACGCCCCCTGTCGCCCGGTGTCGTTCGACCAGTGATATCTGGCATACGTCACCCTCACCTTCAACAAGCCCGCCGATTATCGGCAATTCGGCTTTCAGGGCTTTAGTGGGGGCCTGGTTTTCTACCACGCCAATGACGTTGGCCCTTACCTTGTTTGCACCCTTCGGCGCCGCGATCTCAAAATCGGACGCGGCCAGTTCCTGCTTCAGATGAACGGTGCGACGTGCCTTGTCGGGCCAGTTCAGGTGGGGGCAATCAACCTTGATCACCCCGTTTTCCGCAACAACCTTCCCGCGCGCTATGACCAGTTCGACCGGCAATTCGGTCAGGTCAGAGCTGAGGATGATGTCTGCCCGTCGTCCCGGCGTGACCGATCCGATCTCGCGTTCCAGACCGAAATGCGTGGCGGTGTTGATCGTCGCCATCTGCACGGCCACAAGCGGGTCACAGCCGCAGGCAATCGCGTGGCGCACGACGCGGTTCATATGCCCATCATTGACCAGCGTGGCAGAGTGGCAGTCATCCGTGCACAGGATGAAATTGCGCGCATCCAGACCTTTTTCGGTGACCGCGGTAATCTGGCTTTCAATGTCATACCAGGCCGAACCCAACCGCATCATCGACCGCATTCCCTGACGGACCCGTGCGATGGCATCCGCTTCGCAGGTGCCTTCGTGGTCATCGGCAGGTCCACCAGCCACATAAGCCGCGAAATCAGGCCCTAAATCAGGGGATGCGTAATGTCCGCCGACGACCTTGCCTGCCCGCTGCGTGGCCGCAATCTCGGCCAGCATTTTGGGATCTCCGTGAATCACGCCGGGGAAGTTCATCATTTCCCCCAAGCCGATGATCCCGGGCCAATTCATCGCCTCGGCCACGTCTTCGGGGGTGATTTCATAGCCTGTCGTCTCTAACCCCGGTGCAGAGGGCGCGCAGGACGGCATCTGAGTGAAGATGTTGACCGGCTGCATCATTGCTTCGTCATGCATCATGCGCACACCGTCCAGCCCCAACACATTGGCGATCTCGTGCGGGTCGGTGAACATACTGGTTGTGCCATGGGGGATAACTGCGCGGGCAAACTCGGCAGGGGTCAGCATCCCCGATTCGATGTGCATATGCGCGTCGCATAAGCCGGGCAGGATAAAGCGGCCTTGCGCGTCGATAACCTGTGTCTCTGGTCCGGTACAATGCGAGGCGTCGGGACCGACAAATGCAATACGGCCTGCAGCGATTGCAACTGAATGGTTCGGCAGCAGTTCGCGGCTGTGCACATTTACCCAAGTCCCACCCTTTATTACCATATCTGCTGCCTCACGTCCGGCAGCAACTGCGATCAATCGGGGGGCGACATCGGGCCAAGTTGGGAAGGGTGTGTTTTCCATGGCTCAACTTTCACGAATGCGCGCGTGGGCGCAACCCCGGTTCTTTACTACTGCCGACGGATCACAATTCTGCAAATCTGCCCGACTCAGTCATCGAAAGCTGACATAGGTGCCGACAGCGCGCAGGAACCCGTCCGGATTTACGTTTCGGACCCGAATTCTCGTCGTATCCAGTTCGCAAAGGTAACCGCTCCGGGCGTGTCCTCGGCCTGAGGGGAGAGCAGCAGATAATACGCCTCGGGCATCGGGGCGCGATGCTCAAATGGTGCGACTAGTCGTCCCTGATCGATCAAATGACCTGCGATGGTGTCATGGGCCAGGCACAGGCCACCTCCGGCCATCGCAGCTGACAAACAAACCAGATAGGTTGTCGCGTAGGTAATAGGCGGATTCTGCCAATTCAGAGCCTGATCTTCAGCCCACGTCGCCCAGTTGGTCAACAGGTTGGAACAGTCGAACAGAGGTTTTTCCTGAAGGTCTTGCAGGCAAACCTGATATCCCGGCGCGCAGACGGGATAGTAATATTCAGAGCGCAGCACCTCTGTCCGGGTTGTATCTGAGGGTCGAAGGGAAAACCGGATCTCGACTGCTGCGCCTTCAGCCATCTCGCGCGGTTCCCACAACTCGGTGAAGATGTTCAGCTGAACATCCGGGTGTTCAGCCTGAAATAATGGCAGACGCGGGGCCAGCCAGTTCACGGCGAAACTGATGTTGCACTGCACCTGGACCGCATTCTGTTGCGCGCCAGTTACCGCCTGAGTGCCCCGTATCAGTGTCCGAAACGCCTCGCGCACCACCGGCAAATAGGTGATTCCGGCCTCTGTCAGCTCAAGCGCCTTCGGGCGTCGCAGGAACAGTGGCTGACCCAGATGGCCTTCCAGCGATTTGATCTGCTGACTGACCGCACTTTGCGTCATGTTCAGATCCCGCGCCGCACCGGTGAATGACAGATGGCGGGCTGCGGCTTCGAATGTGCGCAGCCAGCCAAGCGGGGGAAGCCTGTTTTGCATCGACATAACTCCGGCATAAGTTTAGCTAATGGAATAGTTGCGTTTTTTTCGTTGGTCAAATTGCCGGACCAAATGCAGGCTTTGGTCATTCGCAGATACCAAAGGACGCGTCACATGAGTCTCACCAACCTTCGTCCCAACATCGATCATTGGTCAGAACGTGTGGACATGGCCGCAACCTTTCGCTGGACGGCCCGGCTGAACATGCACGAAGCCGTTGCCAACCACTTCAGTCTTGCTGTGAACGCAGACGGGACGCAGTTCCTGATGAACCCCAATCAGGCGCATTTCTCGCGTATTCGCGCGTCTGATCTGTTGCTGTTGAACGCCAACGATCCGGATGTGATGTCCCAGCCCGGCGCACCTGATCCCACGGCCTGGGGCCTGCACGGCTCGATCCATCGCCACTGCCCGCACGCGCGTTGCGTCATGCATGTGCATTCGATTTTCGCAACTGTTCTGGCGTCACTGGCCGACAGTACACTTCCGCCAATCGACCAGAACACCGCGACCTTCTACAACCGCTACGTTGTTGACGAAGAATTTGGCGGATTGGCTTTTGAAAGCGAAGGCGAGCGGTGCGCCGGGATGTTGGCTGATCCGAAGAAGAAAGTCATGATCATGGGCAACCACGGGGTTCTGATCACTGGCAGCGACCCTGCAGATACCTTTAACAGGCTCTATTATTTCGAGCGCGCTGCCGAAACTTACATCCGGGCGCTGCAAACAGGCCTGCCCCTGCGGGTGCTGTCGGATGAAATTGCCGAGAAAACAGCACAGGAACTGGACGACTACCCCGGTCAAGCCGAAGCGCATCTGCGAGAGATCAAAGCAATACTCGATGCAGAAGGCTCGGATTACGCAACCTGAATGCAAGACAGAGTGACCGACATGCGAGATTCCACGCAGGACCCCGAAGCTGCCCGCTGGCATTACCACCCCGACGGGCCAGTGGGTCTCAACCCGCTGTTCAGTTGGCCACCACGTCCGGCGGCCGTGCTGAAATGGTACAGCGGAGCGTGGTTGCAAATCACCGCCCTGACACTGTGCATGACCTTGGCCGTCATCGCCTATGCGTTCTTTTTCCCTGCGTTAGAGACGATGAAAAGCTTTGCGCCCGGATGGATGTTTCGGATCTGGTTGCTGAATATGGTGCCGCAAACTCTGGTAGCAGGAAGCCTGCACTGGTGGCTGTACATGCGCAAAGGGCAGGGGATGTACAAAAAGTTTGATCGCAGGGACCTGACACGGGACAACGGAACATTCACATTCCGCAATCAGGTCTGGGATAACATCTGGTGGACGCTGGGCAGCGCCATGACGGTGGCGACCATTTACCAGTGGGTCATCTTCTGGGCGATGGCAAATGGCTGGGTTCCGACGATTACCTGGGCCAGCGCGCCGGTCTGGTTCGTGGTTTGGATGTTGTTTATTCCCATGTGGTCCGGTCTGCATTTTTACTGGGTGCACCGGCTGGAACATCATCCCAGGCTTTATAAACTTGTGCACGCGGTCCATCACCGCAATGTCAATACCGGGCCATGGTCAGGGATTTCGAATCACTGGTATGAAAACATGCTGTATTTCACGACGTATTTCATCCACCTGATCGTGCCTTCCCATCCGCTGCATGTGTTGTTTCACAGCTCGTTCCAGCAGGTCAGCCCGATACTGTCCCATTCTGGGTTCGAGAAGCTAAAGGCCGGTGAGACCGAAGCCGCGCGGGCGGGCGACTTTTTTCATCAGCTCCACCACAGGTATTTCGAGTGCAACTACGGCACATCCGAAATTCCGTTCGACAAGTGGTTTGGCACCTATCACGATGGCTCAGCCGAGGCGACGACACGCACGAGGGCCTACAAAAAGCAGATGTACACTTGACGCGGCTGGTTCTGTCCGGGGACTAAACCCGCTCGAACAATGCAATGAAGGCCGTGTCATCCTTATTGGGTCCTGCGGCAAGATCGCCATAGATGCGAACCTCGGGCAGGGTCAGGTTGCGGATCTGGTCCTGTTCCAGTTCGTGCAGCTTGCCCTTGAAGCCCATCTTTTCGAAATGGCGGGCGTTTATTGACAGGGCGAACGTAGCGCCTGATCGTGCGACGCGAAGCAGCGCAGGCAACACTTCGGGACCCAGGTGGCCATGTGTGAACGTGCCAGATGACACGATGCCGGAATAGCTGTCTGGCGGAACCGGGATGCCATGGGTCAGGTCAGCCTCGATCGCGTCCCGGTAGATATCCTTGCGCATAGCCTGTTCCAGCATCTCTGAACTGATATCCGTGGCATCAATCGGGCCAACACCAAGCCCAGACAACACCGCGCCGCACAGGCCCGTTCCCGCTCCGACATCCAGAACCGGCCCCTGACCGCCCGCGCCCACAAACGCCCGCGCGGTATGGGTATGAAGCTGATAATCCTCACGCGCGGCAAAGCTGTCGTCATAGTCCCCGGCCCATTCCGCATAAAGGCGTTTGTTATCGTCCGGAGAGCTCAGCGCGTAGGCAGAATGCAGGTCTGGTTTCTTTTTGCTCATATCCACAGAAAGGCGCATCAGAAGATTCGATTCAAGTGCGTCCATGCGGCGCTTGCATCCCGATGCGCTGAAGCCCATCAACGGTGCATGACCAAGACACTCTTCTCATTTGGCCACGGCTATTCTGCGCAGGCCCTTTCCCGAATTCTTGCCCCGAAAGGCTGGCAGATTTTTGGCACCACACGAGATGGCGAAGGCACAGATGCGATACGTGCCTCTGGCGCGGACCCGCTGATCTGGCCCGGTGAGGTTCCAAATCTGGATCGGGTGACGCATTTGCTGATCTCAACGGCACCGGGCGAGGCGGGCGATCCGGTACTGGCGGCGCTGGGCGACGAGATCCGAAAACGAGCAAGTCAGTTCACTTGGGTGGGTTATTTATCGACAACGGCTGTTTATGGCGATCACCAGGGCGCCTGGGTTGACGAAGACACCCCGCCAACACCGACCGCCAAGCGTGGAAAGTGGCGCATGCTGGCTGAAGAGCAATGGGCGGCTGTGCCGGGCCTGCCTGTTCACATCTTCCGTCTGGCAGGGATTTACGGCCCGGGCCGTGGGCCGTTCTCTAAGCTCACACGCGGTGGGCTGCGGCGTATCATCAAGCCGGGGCAAGTGTTTTCGCGTATCCACGTGGATGACATTGCGCAGGTTCTGCAAGCCTCGATGACAAGGCCGAATCCGGGCAGTGTTTACAATGTCTGCGACGATGAGCCTGTCCCGCCACAGGATGTCATCGGGTATGCCGCCGAGTTGCAGGGGCTTCCTCTGCCCCCGGCGGTTTCATTTGACGAGGCCGATCTGACACCGATGGCGCGCAGTTTTTATAACGAGAACAAACGCGTCCGAAACGACCGGATCAAGGATGAGTTGGGTGTCGAATTGATCTACCCGAACTACCGGGTGGGGTTGGAGGCGCTGATGAAGGACCGGTAGGTTCTTTACTGCGCGGCTGCCTTAATCATGTCCGAGGCTTTTTCCGCGATCATTATTGTTGGCGCGTTTGTGTTTCCCGACACCAGCGTTGGCATCACCGACGCATCAACTACACGCAGCCCCTCAATCCCCCGCACCCGAAGTTCGGGATCCACAACCGCCAGATCGTCGGTACCCATCTTGCAGGTGCCGACCGGGTGATAGATCGTATCGGCGCGGGCGCGGATATGCCCCTCCCAATCGGCGTCAGATTTGGCCGTATCGGTTCCGAACATCTCTTTATGCCGATATTTGGCCAAAGCTGGCGCTTGCAGGATGTCTCGCGTCATTCGCGCGCCTTTGATCATGGTGTCCAGATCGCGTGCATCTGCAAGAAATCCCGGGTCGATGACAGGCATTGCCATTGGGTCGGCGCTGCTCAGGCCAACGGTTCCCCGGCTTTCCGGGCGAAGCTTGCAGATATGACAGCTGTACCCGTAACCGTAATGCAGTTTGCGGGCGTGATCATCGACCATTGCGATGGTGAAATGCAGCTGGATATCCGGGCGCTCCAGCTCGGGTGAGGTTTTCAGAAACGCCGCGCCTTCGGCAAACGGAGTGGCCGCCATTGACACACCGGTCTTGCGCCACTGATGGATGTGCTTCAGCAGTCGCACTGCCGCTGTTGCGCCGATCCCAAAGTTGTTCGTGTCTTTGGTCCGGTAGGTCAGAGTAAAGTCGAGGTGGTCCTGCAGGTTCCGCCCTACACCCGGTAGTTCGTTGAGAACAGCGATCCCGTGCGGTTCTAGATCAGCGCTTGCTCCAATCCCAGAGATTTGCAGCAGCTGCGGTGTTTTTAATGCTCCCGCGCACAGCAGAACTTCGCGAGTGGCGGTAACGGTGGTGTCTGCCTCTTTGCCTTTGACCCTGAAAACAACGCCAGTTGCGCGCTTACCCTGAAATACCAGCCCTTTCGCATGGGCATGTGTAATGATCGTCAGGTTCGGACGGTTGGCAATCGGGAACAGGTAACCCGCAGCCGCCGAGCACCGCTCTCCATTCTTTGTCGGGTCATGAAACTGCGTTACCTGATACAGCCCGACACCTTCGTTATCGCCTCGGTTGAAATCATCAGTATGACGGTGTTGGAGTTGCCGCGCGGCTTCAATGAACGCGCGGGTGATCGGGCGAGGTTCCTTTTGCTGTGACACCTGTAACGGGCCCTTGTCACCATGCCAGCTGTCTGCGCCAAGCTCATTGTTCTCGGACCGTTTGAAATACGGCAATACGCTGTCCCAATCCCAACCGTCGCAGCCCTGATCGGCCCACCCATCGTAATCCTGCCGCTGACCCCGGACATAAAGCATCGCGTTGATCGCGCTCGAACCACCCAGTGCTTTGCCGCGGGGTTGATACCCCCGGCGTCCGTTCAACCCGCGTTGCGGTATGGTTTCAAAAGCCCAGTTGTTTATTTTGGGTCGTCCCGGAAGGGCTGCCACGACAGCTGCCGGCACCCTGACAGTCAGGCCGTTTCCGTTTCCACCTGCTTCGAGCAGGCAAACGCGTGAAGCCGGGTTCTCGCTGAGGCGGTTTGCAAGAACGGATCCTGCCGAACCGCCGCCCACGATGATATAGTCGAACTCCATGCTGGCTTCCCTACTATCAGAACCATTATTGTGCCGGTCCGCTGTTCGCCATCCGAGCCAGGCTCACCTGAGACTGCGTCAATTGAGTAAAAAAACAATTGTGACCTGAAGTCAGTTTCCAAGTGTTCTTCGACATTCAGCGAAACGGTACGCCCGCGTCGATCGAGTGACTCAAGACGGATATCGATGTCGTCGTTTGCTGACGGGGTCGACGATTCCAGCCAAAGTGCAGATTTCACCCTCTTCTTCTGATGAGCCTGCACCTGAAATGGCCGATGGGAATCGCGAAATATCTGCTTAAACTATTGATTTACAACATTTAAATGAGAGAGTAGTGAGAAATGTGAAGTTTTTTCAAAATGGGGGTTGCAGGTCGGAAGCCTAATCCGTAAATACCCCTTCACCGGCGCAACTGAGGTTGGCCTGACGGACTGGAAAGACGGTTGAGACGCACCGGAGAGACGGTGGGCATCTGAGGTTGAGGTTTAGGCGGTTTCG
>NZ_JBQFYZ010000024.1:0-34793 GCF_056541905.1 Ruegeria sp. AF5 | reverse complement strand
GCAAAAGATCATCACTGGATATTCCAAGCTTCGCGCCGATCTCCTGGATCGGCTTCTTATTCGCTTCACGCGCAATTTCGATGTCGGATTTATAGCTCATTGGGTTTGGTCTCCCTGCGTGAGATAGTCTGAATTGGTCCGGCCAAAGCGACAAAACGCAGGGCCAGATTCGGTCGAAATTTTCTTTAAGGTAAATAAATATTCCCAAGGGTCAATACGTGAGTTTAGAACGCCCAAGGGACATTTCCAAACATCAAGTCAAGAATCAGCGGTTTGCGACCAGGATCAGGCGTATCTTTTTCGACCTGCGCTGAGACCCAGCAACCAATCCTCGACGATGCGCTGTTCCGGGAAAGCTTTTTGAAGCGGCCTTTTCAGCAGGTAGTATCCGGATTGCGTTCGCACCGAAGCGTTCTGGACCGGCCTGACCAACGCGCCGCTCTCAAGCAAGGGGTCAACAAGATGGGCCCAGCCCAATGCAATTCCCAAACCATCGACGGCAGCCTGAACCGACAGTGGATAGGTGTTGAAAGCCACAGCTTGTTCCATCGCTGAGGTGGAAACACCGTTACCGCTGAACCATGTACGCCATGTCATCCACTCCGCATGGCTGCTGGTGACTTCAATAAGGTCCAGTTCCGGCAGCGCGGAAAGAACTGCCGCATTGGGGTTGCTTCTGAGGTACTCGGGGCTACAAACCGGAAACACTGTTTCTCCGAACAGAAGCTTTGCTTCGTATCCCGGCCACTCGCCATCTCCACGCAGTATTGTCAGGTCCATGGAATCCGAAAGGCATTCTGCGTCACTGTCCGAAGACACCAGCGAAATACGGATACGACCGTTGGATTTGTTGAACTTGTGCAGTTGTGGCATCAACCACAAAGACGCGACAGAGTTCGTCGCGGAAATCGACACCTTGTTGGCCTGATGTTTGGCCAGCATCTCACGGCTGACGTCCCGCATCTGATCCAGAGACTTCTCGACAGTTGCCAACAGAATGGCACCTTGTTGCGTCAGTGACACCGAACGGTGACCTCGCACAAACAATGGCACATCATAATGCTGCTCCAGCAGGCGCACTTTGCGGCTGATCGCGGTTTCCGAGATGTTCAGCACCTTACTGGCCTGCACAAAGCTTTGCGCTTTTGCCGCGGCTTCAAACGCCAACAAATAATCAAGCGGAGGAAGGACTTTCCCTGTGACTGATGTTTTCTTTGGCATTTACAGGATCTTTCCCGATCTGGACGCGGCCACACGCAAAAACATTCATGGTCACCCGTTGCCGTCTGAACGGGCAACCGACTGTTAACATAGTAAAAAGTTGAGTTTGCCTCAAGATTTTATGGTCAACGCCCCTCAAATTTCTTTTCTGCATTATGAGCGATTCTAGGCAAAATGCACAAATTCGCGGGCCGGAAGAGCCCCTTTGACAAAAAACGAACCTCACTCAGGGAGCGAACATGAAACTTACAAACCTCCTTTCCGCAGCAACCTTGGCGGCAGTAGCGGGAACCGGGGCGATTGCCGAAGACAGCAGCGACCCGATTGTCATTCCAATTCACAACTGGTCCAGCCAGATCGTGATGTCCAACGTCGTCGGTCTGATCTTCGAAGAGATGGGCAACAACGTCGAATATGTCACCACCGACAGCCAGGCGGTTTATGAATCGGTCCGCTTGGGCGACGTCGCGCTTGAGATGGAAGTCTGGGAAGGCGCGTTTGGCGCATCCTACCGGGCCGCGCTGGAAAAGGGCGGTTTGCATGACGCGGGCGATCATGATGCCGTCACGCGCGAAGATTGGTGGTACCCGATGTGGACCAAGGAATCCTGCCCGGGCCTGCCTGATTGGAATGCACTGAACGACTGCGCGCACCTGTTTGCCACGGCCGAGACCGGGGATAAGGGTCGGTATCTTGATGGTCCGGTAGACTGGTTGAAACATGGTAAGGAACGCGCCGAAGCGCTTGATCTGAACTTCACCGTGATCAATGCGGGTTCCGCCGCAGCGTTGTGGGCCGAGATTGGTGCCGCCGAGGCCGACAAGACCCCGGTTCTTGTATTCAACTGGACGCCAAACTTTGCCGAAGCCGTCTGGCCCGGTGAGTTTGTGGAGTTCCCTGCATGGGAAGACGGCTGCGACAAGGATCCTGCCAAGGGTCCGAACCCGGACGCGCTGTATGATTGTGGCAACCCGGCAAGTGGATATCTGAAAAAGGCGGCTTGGGATGGCATGAAAGACAAGTGGCCAGCCGCGTATTGCGCCCTGACCCAGATTTCTTTCACCAACCCTCAGATCGCGGAAATGGCAAAGCTGGTCGACACTGATGAGCTTGAGCCGGAAGAAGCGGCAGAGGAATGGCTGGACGCCAACCGTGCCGTTGTTGACCCCTGGATCAATGCCTGCAGTTGATAACGGCTACGTATAATGAATCTGGCGCGGCCTTGATCGTTTTGTGATCCAGGGCCGCGCTCAACAAGAAAGAAAAGCAGCCATGCCCGCCATCGCGCCTGTCATATCAGCCAAGAATGTCTGGAAACTGTTTGGACCCTCGCCCGAGAGCTATCTGAAGTCCATGCCGGCAGGCCGCAGTTTCGACGAGATCCGTGAGGATGGGTATATCGCCGGGGTCAAGGATGTCTCGATCGAGGTTGGCCGTGGCGAGATGCTTGTCATCATGGGGTTGTCAGGATCGGGCAAATCCACGCTGGTGCGGTGCTTTTCGCGTCTGCACAACATCACCGGAGGCACGATCGAAGTAGACGGTCAGGACATCATGAAACTCAGCGAGCGCGATCTGATCGAATTGCGCCGCAACAAGATGGGGATGGTGTTTCAGTCTTTCGGGTTGCTGCCGCACCGCACGGTTCTGGACAATGTCGCCTTCCCGCTGGAAATGCGTGGGCAGGATCGCCACGACCGGCGCGAACGCGCTTTGGAGGTCATCAAGCTGGTGGGCCTTGAAGGACGGGAAGAATACTTCCCACGGGAATTGAGCGGTGGCCAGCAACAACGGGTCGGTATCGCCCGGTCGCTGGCTATCGAACCGGATATCTGGTTTCTGGATGAACCCTTCTCGGCGCTTGATCCGCTGATCCGCCGTGAAATGCAGGATGAATTCCTGCGCCTGCAAGAGATGCTGGGCAAAACCATCGTCTTCATCACCCATGATTTCGACGAGGCGCTGCGTCTGGCTGACCGGATTGCTATAATGCGCAACGGTGCGGTCGAACAATGCGATACTCCGGATCAGATCGTGATGAACCCGGCGACCGAATATGTGGCGAAATTCACCGAGGATATCGACAAGGCCCGCGTGGTGCATGCCAAAGGGCTGGCAAAACCGGTGAACGGCCATACCCTTGAAGGCGCGCCGATCAATGGCGGATCAACCATTCATGAACTGGCCCGGGTTCTGGTCAATGACAAGCGTATCCTGCTGCCGGTTGCGGATGAAACTGGCGTTGTCACCGGTGTTCTGGATCGCGATGCCGCGTTGAACGTTCTGCTCGGAGCCGAATGATGGCGACACTGTCCACCGAATTACCGGACACGGCAGACGGTGCGTGGGGGCGCACCAGAGTCCTTACCGCACTTCTGATCACCGCCTTTGCGCTGATCCTTGCCAAGGCGGTCGGAATTCTCCCTGAATGGTTGAACCGCATTCCCGAGGCAGCAATCCCGCCGACGGCGCAGGTGCTGGATGCGATCTTCAATTTCATCCAAAACGACCTTGGTCTGATCTACGTGACCCGCTTTATCGCCGAAGGCCCGTTGGAATTCCTGTTGGATATGTCGGCCAACCTGCTCGAAGGCAAGCGCCGCTGGCCTTATCTGGGCCCAATCCCGTGGTCAGCAATCGCTGCTGTCGCTGCTGTTGTGGGCTATGCCGTGGGGGGGTGGCGGCTGGCGGCTCTGGGTGCGGGTACGTTCATCTGGACCGCTGCAATCGGCCAGTGGAACATCGCCATGCAGACCATGTCTGTCATTGTAGTGGCGGCACCGCTGGCGTTTGTGCTGGGCCTGGTGCTGGGCATCGCCGCCTGGAAGTATGGCCGGTTCGAGCGGGTGCTGAAACCCATCCTGTCCGTTCTGCAAACCCTGCCATTCTTTACTTATCTCTTGCCAGCGGTGATCTTTTTCAAAGTCGGACCAACCGCGGGGGCCGTGGCAACAATCACCTTTGCCATCCCGCCGATGATCCTGATGACCACACTGGGTCTGAAGAAAGTCAGCCCCGAAGTGATCGAAGCCGGCCAGATGTCTGGATGTACACGCTGGCAAATGCTGCGGCATGTATACGTCCCAGCCGCACGCACCGAAGTACTGGTAGGTGTCAATCAGGTGATCATGCTGTGTCTGGCAATGGTGGTTCTCACCGCCTTTATCGGCATGCCGGGCCTTGGAGCCAAGTTGCTTGCAATGATGGGCAGCTTCAAACTTGGCCGTTCGTTTGAAATCGGCGTGACCATCGTTCTTCTGGCGGTCATGCTTGACCGGATGTCGAAGGCCTGGGTCGTCAAACAGCCCATTCATTTCGAACGCGGAACGCCATGGTGGAAACGGCACTGGATTCCGCTAATCGCAGTGGGTCTGTTCGTCGGGTTCACCCTGTTGTCGCAAGTGTTTCCGATCCTGGCTGAAGTTGGTCGCAAGCAGCATCTGAGCCAGGGAAAGGAAATCGACGATGTGATCAAGTCGGTTTTGGCCTTCGATGTGATCAAAGGGACAACCGAATGGCTGCGCTGGTTCCTGAACGTAAAAGTTCTGATCCCGTTTCGTGATACTTTGCTTGCCATTCCGACACCTGCGTTCATCCTGCTGGTTGTCTCCTTTGCCTATTGGATCGGAGGCCGCAAACCCGGTATCTATGCTGCGGTGTTTTTTACAATCGTCGCGTTTTCCGGCTGGTGGGATCGCTCGGTCATCACGCTCTATACAGTGATTTCAGCGGTTGTGTTGGCAACTCTGATCGGTATCCCCTTGGGCGTAGTCGCAGCTCGGTCCAAACGCTGGTCCAAGAGTATCCTGCTGGCCTGCGACACTGCGCAAACCTTCCCTAGCTTCATCTATCTGATCCCCGCGATCATGCTGTTCGGCGTCAATGACGTGGCGGTCGTGTTTTCCATCCTGATCTTCGCCGCCGTGCCGCTGATCCGCTATACCATCATCGGTCTGGGAAGCGTGCCGCCGGAAATGACCGAAGCCGCGGATATGTCTGGTTCGACGCGCAGACAAAAACTGATGTCAGTACAGTTTCCACTGGCGCTGCCGACTATGGCCGTCGGGTTCAATCAGGCCATCATGTTCGCGTTCTTCATGGTCATTATCGCCGCGTTCATCGGCACGCAGGATCTGGGGCAGGAATTGCAGCGAACCCTGGCAGGCACCGAATTGGGCAAGAATTTTGTACTGGGTCTGAACGTGTCTCTGATGGCGTTGACCTTTGATATGGCAATCAGCAGTTGGGCCGAAAAGCGCAAGCGCGCTTTGGGGCTGGATTAACCGGAGTTGTTCAGATGAACGTCAAACCCTTGTTTGAGGTACCGTTCGAACGCAGCGGGGTGCTGGCTCCTGGTCTGCCCATCCTGCCGCATGGCACAGAACGCCATCCGGTTCCCGCAATGGGATCGCGCGCCGTTCCGGTGTCCAAAGGGGACACGATCACATTGCTGGATCGCGATGGAATGCAGCCCGCTGAGATGGTATTTTTTGCCCCCGACCGAAGCTCGGACGCGGCGATGCTCGGCGCGCGGGGACACGGGTGTCCCGACGGGGTGATCGCAACGCTGGCAAACGGTTCCGCTTCGGGCCGGAAGGTTCTGCGCGCGCTCGAGGCTGCGGGGTTTGACATCGGGCAGGGCGACGCAATCCGCGCTTTTGTCGAAGGCTCGCGCCCCGGCGACATGGTGCATTTCGTGGCGGAAAGCGATGGTCTTCTGATCGTCGCCGCACCCGGCGAGGCGATGCGCCCGGAAAACAACAACCCTCCAACGGATATCATCCTCTATATTCAGCGTTCCGCGCCGGGTCTGGAAAAGCCGGGTGTTGGCGCGCCTGAGCCGTTGGCCGACCCTCTCAGGGACATCAACATTCAACCGGGAAACGCCATATCTTATGAGGTCAAAGCTGGAGAATTCATCCAGATCTTGGATATTCGCGGCCGCGAATGCTCGGATTTTCAGGCCTTCAGCCGCCGGGCGCTGGATCAGGGGATCGAGCGCGAAATCGATCCGACGACGACCCGCAGCCTGATGGGCAGCCTGTATCCGCAACCGGGGATATTTTCGAAATACTGGTCCGTCGATCAGGAACCCTTGATCGAAATCGTGCAGGACACTTGCGGTCGTCATGACACGTTTGGCCTTGCTTGTACGGCGCGGTACTACGAAGACCTTGGCTATCCAGGCCACGTAAACTGTTCGGACAATATTAACAAAGATCTGGACCAGTATGGCATCAAGCCGCGCGGCGGCTGGCCTGCGATCAACTTCTTTTTCAACACGATGCTGGATGACGCCAATGCCATTGGCATGGACGATCCCTGGTCGCGACCGGGTGACTTCGTGTTGCTGCGCGCGCTGACCGATCTGGTCTGCATCAGCACGGCATGTCCCTGCGACATTGATCCGGCAAACGGGTGGAACCCGACCGATATTCAGGTGCGAACGTACAAGGCGACCGAGGATTTTCAACGATCCTACGGCTATAGAAAATCTGCGGAGGCGGATGTGGAAGAAACCAAGAAAACTGCTTTTCACGACTGCTTTGCGCGGCATACCCGTGATTTCGTCGAGTATAACGGCTATTGGCTGCCGAACACGATGACCAATCATGGTGCGATTTCTGAATACTGGGCCTGTCGGGACAAGGTTGCCGTCATGGACCTGAGTCCTTTGCGTAAATACGAAGTTGTCGGACCCGATGCAGAAGAGCTGATGCAGCTATGCGTGACCCGCAACATGAAAAAGCTAAGCGTCGGTCAGGTCGTCTATACCGCAATGTGTTATGAGCACGGCGGGATGATTGACGATGGCACCGTCTATCGTCTGGGTGAGACGAACTTCCGCTGGATCGGCGGGAATGACACCAGTGGATTGTGGCTTCAGGAACAAGCGCAAAAACGCAACTTGAATGTCTGGGTTCGCAATTCGACGGATCAGCTGCACAACATCGCGGTTCAAGGGCGGCACAGTCGCGACATTCTCTCCAGAATTTTCTGGACACCCCCACAGCAACCAACGATTGACGAACTTCCATGGTTCAGACTGACCGTTGCACGGGTCGGAGATGTGCGCGGAACATCTGTCGTGATCTCCCGAACAGGGTATTCCGGTGAGCTTGGATATGAAATCTTCTGCCATCCCAAAGATGCAGTGGAAATCTTCGACCGAGTCTGGGAGGCAGGTCAGGATTATGGGATCACGCCGCTGGGCCTTGGGGCACTTGATATGCTGCGGATCGAAGGGGGCCTGATTTTTGCCGGGTCAGAATTCGACGACCAGACGGACCCGTTTGAAGCCGGCATCGGTTTTACCGTGCCGCTGAAATCAAAAACCGACGATTTCATCGGGCGGGCAGCAATCGAAGAACGCAAGGCGCACCCCCACCGAAGGCTGGTTGGTTTTGAAATCGAAGGCGGCGTCGTCCCGTCACCCGGCGACTGCGTCCGCGTCGGAAAGGCGCAGGTTGGAGCGATTACCAGCGCAATGAAATCACCCGTTTTAGGGAAAGTCATCGCTTTGGGTCGGATTTCAGTTACCCACGCGACAATTGGGGCAGACATCGAAATCGGGCAATTGGACGGCCAACAAAAACGGTTGAAAGCCAGGATCGTTCCATTCCCTCATTTTGATCCGACAAAGGAACGTGTGAAAGGGATATACTCAGAAACCACGGTTTCGGACGCAGCAGAGTAGTTGACCAAGAGGGCCGGGCTTGTGATTTGGCCGGGCACCGTAAAGGGTTATGTTGCAAACTTTTGACTATTGACGCGCTCGAATGCAGACGGTGAATGGCCGCCGGTGTATTCACTCGAGAACCAGTCCATGATTTATTTCAAAGGTGCGCAGTATCCGAAACGGTATTGTCACGTTAACGTCCGGTCGACGAGGGAATGCTGATGGTCGGGATTCAAGCGGCTCGAGTGGCAGCATTCCAGGCGTTAGTTGCCTCGAGGCGGTGACAACGGATTGTTAGTGCGGAGCGACGACGTGCCGGGACGCGGAAGCAATTTCTAACGGCTGATGGGTGGTTACGAACCGCTGCAAACCTCCTGGAGATCGGTATCCTGGCATCGTCCGTTCTCGCTTTCGGAATGGGAGGGGGCTGTTTTCCGCGCAGTTGTTCAAGCCCTTGTGCGACCAACGATCCAAGCCCGGCGCGATTTCCCGTTTGGCGGTGCCATAGGACCGCAACTTGTTCGTGATGATCCGCTTGGGAATGAAACCAAGGTGCTTGATCAGGCCGCGCAACAGCCGTTTTGCCGCCCGTTTGTCCCGCCTGGATTGGAGTACTTCGTCCGACACGACGCCATGCTGATCGACCGCGCGCCAAAGCCGATACTTGCGACCTGAAATGTCCACGACAATTTCATCCAGATGCCAGACATCATCTGGGCGGCCATGTCTCTGCCATAGATTTGGAGCAACCACCGGCCCGAATTTGATGACCCAGCGCCGAACAGTTTCGTAAGAAGCATCGCGCACGCGCTGCAGCAGCATCTCTTCAACTTCCCGCAGGCTCAGATTGAAGCGAACGTACAGCCACACTGCATGCGCGATGAGCTGAGGCGGAAACCGGGGGCGCTTGTAGCTGATTGACGATGTCTTCATCAATGTCACCTCCGCCCAATGTCGGGCATCAGCAGCCTAACGACAGTTAATGTGACAACACCATTAGATCCTATCTAATCGCGTTTTTTGACCGATTGACAATCAAGCCTTATGCCGAAACATATGTCTGTCGCCTTCACCTTTGATAAGGTTGATCGCATCGTGCATGATCTCGTCAATGATCTGTTCTGCAGGTTTCGAGGTTCTTATGATACCCACACCTTCGCCGACAATACCGGGAACGATTGACGGATTTCCGGAATTCTGAGCATCGTTCCAAAGTCGTCTTTCGACATCCAAGCCGGCGTCTAGCGCGGCTTCTCGACCATGCCATTTACTGACAAAATCATTTCGACGTACCCGGATTGAGTATCGGTCCGGCCAAGAATAACCGCGAATGATGTCGGGAACCGAGGTTCGAACGGTTTCATCCCCTGATGCGCGCAAGATGTCGCTGAGAATCTGCGGATGGATCAGCGCCTCATCTGCAGCAACAAACCGAGTTCCTATCACAACGCCATCTGCGCCAAGCATCAGGGCCGCAGCCAGACCGCGACCATCGCCGATACCACCGGCGGCGCAAAGTACAGCCGAACTGTTCGATGCGTCAATTTTATCCGCCACTTCGGGCACAAGCGCGATCGTGCCGCGCACCTCGCCGTGGCCACCAGCTTCGGTCCCCTGAGCCACAATGACATCGGCGCCAACTGCAATGGCACGCAGCGCGTCCCGAAGTGTCTGGATTTGGCAGATAAGCGGAACGCCCGTCCGTTTGATCCTGTCGGCAAAGGGTGCAGGATCACCAAAGGACAGAAAGACCGCGGCTGGCCCGCGCTCCAGCACGTAATCGAGCAGAGCGGGCTGCTCTGCCAGCTTCCATGTGATCAGACCGCACCCGACAGGGGTGGTTCCGGCTGCATCGAACTGTTGCGCAATCCAGTCCCGATCGCCGTAACCCCCGCCGACCAGCCCGAGCCCGCCCGCCTGCGTCACAGCCGAGGCCAACGACCCACCCGCAACAAACGCCATTGGCGCCTGAATGATCGGGTGGGACAGGTTCAGGCGCTCGGTCAGCCGGGTTTTCACGTGGCCGTCTTTCGGTAGTCGACAACCGGCAGCCCACCGATGCCCCAGTTGTCCAGATCGACCTCGTCAATCACGACGACTGTGGTTGCCGGGTTTTTGCCCAGCACCTCGTGCAACAGTTCGCTCACTCCGGCGATCAGCTTTGCTTTCTCGCTCTGGCTTGGGCCGGTTCCGTCAGGACCACCTTCACGGGTTACTTTGATATTCACATATGGCATGGTTTTAATCCTTCCTTGGAACGTAGGAGAAGACCTTGGTGACAATCCGCCAGTCATTGCCGTGGCGGACAAGGGAAAGGTAATCCAGATAATCGCGCCCCATCATCGACATACGGGCCATGACATGGGCCAGCCTCGGACTGCCGAAGGAGACCTGCAATATCTCTTCATCGCGCGGGTCACCGCGCTTGGCTGGCGGTTCACGCTGATCCAAACGGGCCATATAGCTCTCAAGATCCAGATACAGCTCATCCCCTTCGGTGGCGCAGATATAAGCCAGTTTCGGGTGAAACACCTGTCTCAAGGCGTTGCTGTCGGCGTGATGAAGGCCGTCAAAATAGGCCTCCATCAATTCGACCACAGCTTTGTGATCGGCCGGGGTCATTGGATCAGCCCTTCGGCGCGCATCGCCGTTTGTGTTGCGGGACGTGCTGCCACCCGCTCGACATAGGCTTTCAGGTTTGGCCAGCCGGACAAATCGATTTCCGTAAAATTTGCCCAGTTCGAGACAACGAAAAGATATGCGTCCGCGACCGAAAACTTTCCGTCCACAAGGTATTCCCGCCCATCGGCCAGTATGTTTTCGACCTGATCGAATTTTGTTTTGACGATGCTGCGCGCCTTGGTTTTTTCGGCGTCGGTGGAATCACCCTTGAACAGCGGGCTGAAGGATTTGTGCAGATCGGCCGCCACAAAACTCAGATATTCCTGAACCCGTGTCCGGGCCATCGTTCCGTTTGATGGTGCCAGATCAGAGGACGGGTTCTTATCAGCAAGATATTGAAGAATAGCGGATCCCTCCCTGACAAGTTCACCGTCGTCCAGCGCAAGCACCGGCACATATCCTCGGGGGTTGATGGATCTAAAATCCGCGCCGGATTCAGTGCGGCCAGCCGCGGTATCAACGGCCTCAGTTTCGAAGGGAGTGCCGATTTCGGTCAGCACGATGTGGCTGGCAAGCGAACATGCGCCCGGTTTGTAGTAGAGTTTCATGGTATTCCTTTCTGGGGATTACTGGTGGCACCATAGACATGGAGAAGGGAATATCCGTTGACAACTAGGTTTCTGATGGTTACTTAAAAAATAGAGTAACCCAACAGAAACCTGGTAACGACTCATGGCCCTGAAGATGCGGAACAACCGAAGCCCTGCGCCACCCGAACCCTGCATGCTGACCGAATGCATGGCTGTGATTGCAGGTGCCTGGGCGCCGAACGTGATCTGGTCGTTGCGGGCCGGGCCGCGCCGCTTTAGTGAACTGCGTTCGGATATTCCGCCGATTTCTGCCAAGGTACTTTCGGCCCGTTTGTCGGAACTGGCTGCACGAGGTGTGCTGGTCCGCCATGTCCGGCGCACGTCGCCCCCCTCGACGGAATACAGCCTGACCGAGCTTGGGGCCGAATTGATCCCGGCCCTTGACGCGATTGTTCAGGTCGGCCACCGACTGAAGGCACGACAAAGTAGTCAACAGGGGGCAGATTAAGTGGTCCCGTCTTCTCGGACAGCTTTGCAGCAAATCTAGGGTCAGGATTCATTGGTTTTTGTTGTGCCGCGTGCTTCACAGCTCCGAAAACGGAGCGGTGACATGAGTGATTTTTCTGGCTGATCGACGCGCAAATGGCGTGTCTCGAGCCTTTCTTTCTGTGTTGTCACATTAACTGTCGTTAGGCTGCTGATGCCCGACATTGGCTGTAGGTGACATTGATGAAGACATCGTCAATCAGCTACAAGCGCCACCGGTTTCCGCCTCAGCTCATCGCGCACGCGGTGTGGCTGTACGTTCGCTTCAATCTGAGCTTGCGGGAAGTTGAAGAGATGCTGCTGCAGCGCGTGCGCGATGCTTCTTACGAAACTGTTCGGCGCTGGGTCATCAAATTCGGGCCGGTGGTAGCTCGAAGTCTGCGGCAGAGACTGAACCGTCCAGGTGATGTCTGGCATCTGGATGAAGTTGCTGTGAGACTCGCGGGGCGCAAGTATTGGCTTTGGCGCGCGGTTGATCAGCATGGTTCGTGTCGGACGAAGCACTCCAACCCAGGCGGCAAAACGGCTGTTGCGCGGCCTGATCAAGCACCTTGGTTTCATTCCCAAGCGGATCATCACGAACAAGTTGCGGTCCTATGGCACCGCCAAACGGGAAATCGCGCCGGGCTTGGATCGTTGGTCGCACAAGGGCCTCAACAATCGAGCTGAAAACAGCCCCCTCCCATTCCGAAAGCGAGAACGGGCGATGCCAGGATACCGATCTCCAGGAGGTTTGCAGCGGTTCGTAACCACCCATTAGCCGTTAGAAATTGCTTCCGCGTCCCGGCACGTCGTCGCTCCGCACTAACAATCCGTTGTCACCGCCTCGAGGCAACTAACGCTTGGAATGCTGCCACTCGAGCCGCTTGAATCCCGACCATCAGCATTCCCTCGTCGACCGGACGTTAACGTGACAACACCCGCGTACGTCCTGATTCATAAACATCTCCTTTGTCCCCGACTGCGAGGTTAAAGGAAATGTCCCGCGAGTAACGGCATATCTACAGGCGAGTCATTCTGCTCGCCAGATATGCACCCAAGCCACAACGGAAATGGCTAACCAGACACCCGTGCGCAAGGTCATCGCGCCGAGGGTGCGCATCTCATAGGCATTGCCTTGCAGCACATGAGCGCCGAAGGCCAGAAAAACCAGAACGGTGGCAACCAGAATACCTGTTGATATCCAGGCCGCTGACCGGTGCCGAAGAAACAGTCCAATGCCGGCCACGACATAGGCGAATCCTGCCAGAAAGTTGAACCACAGCACGAAGGGCACTGCATTACCAACGGCTGCGCGTGCTTCATCGCCACCAAACAAGGCCCGTCCGCCTGAGAAAACAGTCAACGCGCCGAACACTATTGCCACGCTCGCCGCTATGTTCAGGGCGCGGTTGCCAGTGGTTGCATTTTTCATGTCGCGCCCCCTTCCGTTCCATCAAGTCGGCCGTCGCGTAAGTGGAACAGCTTGTCGAACCGGTCGTAAATCTTTTCATCATGCGTCACCGCGATGATGCAGGCGTCTTGCTCAGCTGCGAGCTTGCGCATCAGGTCCATCACGATCCCGGCCCTCTGGCTGTCAAGCGCCGCAGTTGGTTCATCTGCCAGAATGATGCGCGGGCTGTTGGCAAGGGCGCGTGCGATGGCCACACGCTGCGCCTCACCTCCGGACAGAAGCGCGGGCATCGCATCCCTGCGGTGACCGACCTCCAGATAGTCCAGCAGTTCGACAGCGCGCCTTTGCGCCTCGACCGTCGACTTTCCAGCCAGTTTCAGCACCAGAGCAACGTTATCCTTGGCATCGAGAAATGGCAGAAGATTATGGAACTGAAAGATAAACCCGATCTTGTCGAGCCGTAGCCTACGCAAATCGTTTCGCAGCCATTGCTTGTCGTAAACCGCCTCATTGTCCAGCGTAACCTTCCCCGTACTCGGAGCAATGATGCAGCCAATGACATTCAGAAGCGTCGTTTTACCCGATCCAGACGGGCCGAGTAGTGCCACCACTTCGCCCGCCTCGACTGACAGATCAACACCCTTCAGTGCATCGACACGTGCACCGCCCTCGCCAAAGTGCTTTGAGACATTGGTAACATCTACAATCACGCGGCGCGGATCATTGAGCATGACGTCACCCTCCGATTGCCGTAGCCGGATCGACCTTGAGTGCTGCACGAACGCCAAGGCCGCTGGCGACGATGCAGACAATGAGGATGATCCCTGCCAGCGCGACGGCGTTGATCGGCTCCAACACAACCCGGCGGGGGAAGTAGTCTTTGACAAGCAGGATAAGGATCAGACCGAAACTCCAGCCGACCGCACCAAGTGCAATGGATTGCTGCACGATCAGCCCGATGATCGTGCGGTCGGGGGCGCCGATCAGTTTGAGTGTGGCGATCTGCTTTAGCTTTTCCATGGTCATCGTGTAGATAATCAATGCGATCACAACGGCTGAAACGGACAATAAGATGCCCAGAAACAAACCTATCTGCCGCTTTGCCCGATCCACCACAGACATTAGCAAGATAGACTCCTGATCGGCTTGTGTCAGGGCCCCAAGATGTTTCCATTGGCGCACCGACTGCGCCACTGCTTGCGGGTCTGCAAGCGGTTCAAGCCGTGCGATCACAGCCGCAACGCTGTCCTGACTTTCGAGCAACCCCGCGCCTCGTGCCTCCTGGACGCGTTGAGCCGACGGGGCCAGTTGCGTCTGTAGCACTTGCGCATCGCGCAAGGTGATAAACGCCGCCGGATCACCGGCGGAATTCATCGTATCCTCGACCAACCCTACCACAGTGAAAGGATCGCGGCCCAGTCGGATCACATCGCCGACGGACAGTCCGGATTTGGCATCTGCCACGATCTCGAAATGGGACTGGCTGATCCCACGCCCTACCGAGATTGCTTCGGGTCCACCGGGGTGACCTGGCTCGTATCCGATCACGTACAGGCGTAGCGTTTCGCCGCGAAAGGGCGCTTCGACGGTCTGGTATGTGATGCTGCCCGCTTCGGCCACGCCATGCAATCGCCCCACGGCATCACGGGTGCCGTCGGGAATTTTCGAGGCTTCTGCAAACGGTCCGCGTGTACCAGATTCAACAATCCAAAGATCTGCTCGAGGTGCTTTGACGATGTTCAGCGCGTCCGCAACCAGCCCATTGTAAATACCAATCATTGCCAGCACGACCGCCATCAGAAGGCTGAGGCCGAGGCAAGTCAGCATGAAGCGGAACAGATTGTGACGCACATCGCGGTAGGCGAGGTTCATGGCGCATCCCTCTCGACGACCCGAACCATGCGCCCCTCAGACAGCCCTTTACCGGGTGCCAGGATGACCTGCGAGCCGTCGGGAATACCACCGACCAGTTCGACCCGCGCATCCTCGGTCCGGTGACCGAAGACTGCCGACACCTGATGCGCACGCCCATCCTGCGCGACCCATATAAGACCTTCATGCCCGTCAAAACCGGTTATTGCGATCTCGGGAACCAACATCGCATCGACCAGCTCTGTCACTGTGATCCAAGCTTCGGCCTGTTCGCCAAGAAAAACCTGTTCCGGGCACTGATTGCATGCAATCCAGACCCGGCGTTCTTCGTTCACCCGGTCACTTTCTATACCGATCCGCGCGATCTTGCCTGTGAAGACCTTATGGGGCAAAGACCGCAACCTCACTTCGGCAACTTGTCCGAGTTGCAGGGGCCCGGCCCTCTCTTCATCAATGTAGGCCAAAGCCCAAACAGTGTTCGGGTCCAAAAGGGTAAAGATAGGTTCACCAGCGACAACAACAGTACCTGCTTCGACGTGGCGCTCAACAACGACCGCGTCAAATGGCGCCCGCAACACATGATGATCAAGCAGCACACGCTCGTATTGCAGGGCTGCCTTGGCGTCACTTTGCATGGATTTGGCAACCTCAACATCACTTTCTGCTACGGCCAGATCAGCGGCTGCAACATCGACATCCCGCTGCGCCTCTTCTGCAGCCTGAGTCGAGACGGCATTGCGCCCGGCAAGTTCCTGCTGGCGCGCATTTGTCGACTGCCGTTGCGCAAGAATGGCACGCGCGCGGATCACATTTGCCTCAGCCTTGCCCAAAGTGGCCTCTGCGGCGGCAATCCCGGCTTTGGCGCGCGCGACTTTTGCTTGTTGTTCCGTCGGATGAAGCCGGGCAAGGACTTGCCCCGCTTTGATCGTATCACCACTGTCGACTGAAAGTTCTGTCAGCGTGGCACCAACTTCAAATCCGACATCTGAGACGATCCGGGCCTCGACCGTCCCTAGCCCATAAACACGAACAGGGACATTCTTTTCAATTGCGGCAGTGGAAACACCAACCGGGCGCTCTGTAAGGACAAGCCAGCCAAAGACGGCGAGGCCGACAGCAAGGGTAACACCGAAGATGATACGGCGGTTCATGGCGAAACCTCTGTACTTGCTATTCGGAATAGCCGCATCTGAGCGTCGAGCAATCGGTGCCCTTCGGATTCCAATGCGAAACCGCGTTTCCCCAGAGTCCAGCGGATCGCCAACCCTTGTACCAGCGAGATCAACAGTAGCGCTCCGTCTTCGGGCGGCAGGTTTGTGTCAAACAGGCCCGCTTTCTGTCCGTTGGTCAGCTCGATGGACAGCAATGCGACCAATTCAGTCATCAGCGTAAGAACAGCTTGCCGGAGATCGTCGTTTTCTACCTGTAGCTCGCGCGAGAAAAGAATAGACGGGATGGCCGGCATAGTCTCGATCTGGTGCAATTGAGCCAAAATCAGCGCTTTGATCCGCTCTGCCGGATCGGCAGATGTCCTAAGCGCGTCACCCCACGCGGTTCGGAGGCGTTCAGAAATCTCGTTAGCTACCGCCAACCATAAATCCTGTTTGGTCGCGAAGTGCCGGAAGATTGCGGGCTGCGTCAGCCCGACTGCATCAGCAACCGACTGTGTGGTCAGGCGATCAGGGCCCAACTCGTCCGCGAGGCGCAGCATGGCTTGTACGATCTCGGTCTTGCGTTCATCTGCGGGCTTGCGGGCGGGCATTCGAAACCATTATGTTAGTGAGTAATAACTAACTTATTAAGACGAGATACACTTGACGTCAAGCGCATCTGGATTTGATTACGTTATCAGGGTCGGAAGGGGGTATATGGCACCTTTTGGTAGCGAGAAGATCGACAGGTAAACGGTGGGCAGCACCCGATAACTGCGCGACACCTATAGTCAAACTTTGGGAATAACACGACATCAAGCCGCTTGAGCTCGTCGCTGACTTCAAACGCAACGCAGTCTCCTGTGAGGTTATTTCGCGTCAACGCCGCGTGTCATTTGGAAGGGCATGCCGGATTGCCGGAAAAGGCTTTGACCAAACAGATCGACGCAACCTACCTGAAGGCACATCGGACAGCGATCAGTTTGGGCGTAACAACTGGGGGCGTAGACGCCTGATTGATCGGACCAACGGTGTCATGAACACAAAGCTGCACACCGTCTGCGACAGTCAGGGGCGTCCGATCAACCTGTTCGCCACCGCTGGAAAGGTCAGCGCTTACATCGGGGCGAGGGCATTGCTAAGGACTCCACCAAATGTCGAGTGGCTTTCGGAAACCGAGGCTATGATGCAGACTGGTTCAGAGAAGCTTTAAAATACTGCAGACTGTAACGCGTTTCATGGGGCTTTTTGTCTCAATAGGTTTGTTCGGCGCCCCTTTTAACAAAAGCGCCGCCAAATCTTAGCTTACACCGACCTATTTCTTGAGATTGGTCCAGATCTGGTCATAGACCGCCTGAGTTTCCTCGTCGCAGACTTCGAGGAACACGCCTTGTCCCGCGTCCGCATGAGGGTTCTTTTCAGGCTGCGCCGCCAGTTCCGGATCAAGGAACTCGGTCACCCCGTTAACGCCCGCGTTATACTGCGCATAGTTGGTCACTGCGGCAATGTTTTCCGGTTCCAGCAGGAAGTCCATGAATTTCAGGGCATTATCGCGGTTCGGCGCATCTTTCAGCAGAACAACATTGTCCATCCACGCCACGTAGCCCTGAGCCGGGAAGGCATATTCGACGTTGGCACCTTCTTCCCGAGCCTTTGCGGAAAAGCCGTCATAGATCTGACCGACTGCCGCATCACCGGACACCAGCACCTCTTTGGCGGTATCCGAGTTGAACGACACCCAGTGCTGTTTGGCGTTCTGAAGCATATCGTTCAGTGCCTTCAGTTGCTCACGATCGTTCGAACACTGCGGGATGCCCAGGTGTAGCGAGGCCATGGCCATCACGTCACCTTGGCTGTCCAGCATGTTGATCTTGCCTGACAGTTCGGCGGGTGGGTTGAACAGGATGTCCGTAGTCTGAATGTCGCCACTGTATACATCGCGGTTCACCGCAAACGAGGTCGAGCCCCACTGATACGGGATCGAATGAGTACGGCCCGGATCAAAGCTTGGGTCGGCCCATTCGGCCGAGATGTTGCCCTTGTTGACCAACTCGCCCTCGGCGATGGTATCCAGCAGCCCTTCGCCAGCCATGATTTTAACCATATAATCGCCGGGCACTGCCACGTCATAGGTGCCGATGCCGCCTGCTTTCAACGTGGCCAGCATCGCTTCGTTCGAGTCGTAGGTGTCCATTGTCACGGCGATACCGGTTTGCTCGGTGAACTTGTCCAGCAGTTCCTGCGGTATGTATTCGAACCAGTGATAGACCACCAGTTCGCCCTCAGCGACGGCCGCATTGGCTGAAACTGCAAGGGCAAAAGCTGCAGCACTGGATTTCAGAAGATGTTTCATGGATTTGCTCCTTGTTGGGTTATTTTGTGTTGTCAGACTTGCTGACGAAATAGCTGATCGTAACCATGATGATCGATACGCTCAGCAACATGGTTGAAATCGCCATGATGTTTGGTTTGATGCCCTGCTTGACCGACCCGAAGATTGCGGTGGGCAATGTTTCGACACCCGCACCTTTGACGAAGTTGGTGATGATGAAGTCGTCAAGCGAGACGATGAAGGCCAGCAGAAAGCCCGAGATGATCCCCGGCATCATTAGCGGCAGCAAAATCTTGGTGAACGCCTGTCGTTTGGTGGCGTAAAGATCAAGCGCTGCCTGCTCGTAGCTGTCCTCGATCCCCTGCATCCGGGCTGAGATCGGCAGGTATGCAAAGGGAATGCAGAAAGAGATATGGGCGACCAGGATCGTTGTGTAGCCGCGGGTGAACCCGATCGAGTTGAAAAAGATCAGTGTGGCAGTAGCAAGCACGATTTCGGGGACCATGATCGGTAGAGAAATCAGCCCAAATGTTGCCGCGCGCAGCTTGAACTTGCCGCCTCGAACCATCGCTGTGGCAGCCAGCGTCGCAATTGTCGTTGCAATGGTGGCCGCGACAATCGCAATGGTAAAGCTGTTGAACGCCGCAGCTTTGAATTTGGCGCTTTCAGGACCGGTAAACACATCGGTATACCAGCGCAGCGAAAGACCTTCCCAGTTGGTGATCGATTGGGATGCGTTGAAGCTATAGATCGTCACGATGACCAGAGGGGCATATAGGATCACCAGACAAGCCAGAGTGACGGTTTTGAAGCCCCTGTAGGACTTGATGTTTTCATTCACCTGCGCCATGACTTACCCCTTCGCCTTGCTGGCTTTGGCCTGTTGACGGGCCGAGATCACCAGGATGATCAACACCATAGTCAGAAGGATCATCGAGGCGGCCGCACCAAACGGCCAATTCCCGGCGTTGCCCTTAAACTGTTCCTCGATCAAAGAACCGATCATGAAGTTCTTTGCACCGCCCAGCAGGTCAGGTGCCAGGAACGAACCCATAGAAGGCACGAAGACCAGAATGCAGCCCGCCATCACACCCGGCTTCACAGCTGGCAACACGATCCGGCGCAGCGTTGTCATTTTGCTTGCATAGAGATCTGCAGCAGCTTCGCTCAGCGAGAAGTTATACCGCTCGACAGCTGCGTAGATCGGCAGAACCATGAAGGGCAAGTAGGAATAGAACAAACCCAACTGAACCGCGAAATTGGTGTTAACGATGGCGATCGGGCTGTCGATCAGGCCGATATTGATCAGAAAGTCGTTCAACGGCCCCTGATCCCTTAACAGGAATTTCATCGACACGGTGCGGATCAGCAGGTTTACCCAATAGGGAATTGTAATCAGGAAGACCCACAGCGGGCGTACGCTTTCCGGACGTGTCGCAATGAAATATGCGGTTGGAAAACCGATCACCAGGCTCAGCAGTGTCGCCGCACCTGCTTGCCAGATCGACCGCCAGAAAATAGTGATATAGGTCCACTCGATCTTGGGAGGCTCGTCCCCGAAAAGACCGCGGTCAAAGAAGAACTGATCGTAAGCTGCAAGGCTGAATTCCCAGATCACGCCGCCCCGGAATTCCTTGGTCAGGAAGGAATAGACCAGCATCATCAGAACCGGGGCCAATACGAAGATTGTCAAAACCGTCCAGGCCGGAAGCAAAAGCCAGTTTCTGGCTTCTTTGTACGTGTCGGTTGTTGCGCTGCCGCCGCTTGCTGCACCTGCTGCCATCAGTCCACCAGGAGGCGACCCGCCCCCAGCTCCATGTTGACGAACATGTCCGTGCCAGGCTCAAAGATACGTTTGTTACCACGATCCGAGTTTGACGTGCGCACCACGAAATCCGGGCCATCCTGCAAATCAACGATTGTGCTGATATCGGTGCCGACAAAGATGTTTTCTTTGACGCGACCTTTCAGGCTTTCGGTTTCAACCGGTTTGTCGGACATGTAAAGACGCTCGGGCCGGATCGACATGTGCACCTTGGAGCCGGGATTGATCCCTTCGACCTGATCACAGGTCAGCTCGTGCCCGCCGCCCAGATGGCAGATCGCGCGCCCATTGCGGATCTCATCGACCGAGACCTCCAACAGGTTGGTTTCTCCGATGAAATCCGCCACAAACATGTTGCGTGGACGTTCATAGATATCGGTCGGCGTACCCAGCTGTTGCAGTTCGCCGGCGGACATTACCGCGATCCGGTCTGACATTGTCAGCGCTTCTTCCTGATCGTGCGTGACGAAGATGAAGGTAATCCCGGTCTCGCGCTGCAAATGTTTCAGTTCGATCTGCATCGCCTTGCGCAGCTTCAGGTCCAGCGCCGAGAGAGGTTCGTCCAGAAGTAATACCTTGGGCTGTGGAGCCAGCGCCCGAGCCAGCGCAACGCGTTGCTGCTGACCGCCCGAAAGCTGCGACGGCTTGCGGGCCGCAAATTGAGATAGTTGCACCAGTTCAAGCATCTCGCCCGCACGGCTGCGTGCTTCACTCTTGGATTTGCCTCGCATTTCCAGGCCGAAAGCCACGTTTTCAAGAATAGTCATATGCGGAAACAGCGCATAGTTCTGGAAAACTGTGTTCACCGGTCGCTGGTTTGGCGGCAGGTTTTCAATCTCTTCTCCGTAAAGGTAGATTGCGCCTTCAGTGACGGATTCAAACCCCGCGATCATTCGTAAAAGGGTTGTCTTGCCGCACCCGGACGGGCCAAGCAACGTGAAGAATTCGTTATCGGCGATCGTGAGTGAGATTGTCTTCAACGCAGTAAAATCGCCATAGCGTTTCACGGCGCTCTGCACATCAATCGCAACTTTTGGGTTGTGTGGCAAAAGGAACCTCCCTTACGCGCATCTGCTTTTTGAAACGATAGAAAAGCAGTGTTGAGGCGTTAAGAACTGTGTTCCTTAGCGTTCGTTAGCAAATACCTAACCCTTGGGTTCATCTTTTGATTTGTAGATATAATGCTCCTGCATGTTTGCTTTGTGACAAACTAACCAACGCTGTGGAAAGCCTGTCTTTTGATCGACCTGCTGGTTGAGCTAGTCGAAGTGGGCAAACACGGGGATAATACTGTCTATGCAATCTAGAAGAAGTGAAGCGGATGCGATCGGGTCACTAGACCTGCCCATTGGGGTTCTGTACGGAATTCAAACCGAGCGTGCACGGCAGAACTTTCCGATCACCGGCGTGCCGCTGTCACATTTTTCCAGCATCGTCGTTGCCCTGGCCATGGTCAAACAAGCCGCCGCTCGGGCAAATTCCGAAATTGGTGGCATTGAGACGCAAAAGGCAGAAGCGATAGATGCGGTCTGCCAGGAAATTATCGGCGGCAAGCATCACGAACACTTCGTGGTGGACATGATTCAGGGTGGCGCAGGAACTTCGACCAACATGAATGCCAATGAGGTCATTGCAAACCTCGCCCTAACAAAGCTGGGTTATGCCCCCGGAGAGTACGAGCATCTCCACCCCAATGACGATGTGAACCACGGTCAGTCCACAAATGATGTGTATCCGACTGCCGTCCGGCTTGCTGTACTTTTTCATGTAGAGCCGCTTTGCGCCGCGTTAAAGGGGTTGCAATCTGCATTTGAAGATCGCGCCGGGGCCTTCGCCGACATCGTTAAGGTCGGTCGAACCCAATTGCAGGACGCAGTGCCCATGTCTATGGGCGCCGAATTCAGAGCTTTTGCCGTCACCGTCGGTGAGGACATTGATCGAATCCGCGAAATTGGGCGATGTCTAACGGAAATCAATCTTGGTGGTACTGCAATTGGCACCGTTGTAAATGCCGAAGTCGGCTATGACACGTGCGCCGTTGCCCACCTGGCAGAGATTTCGGGCTTCGACCTCAAACACGCCAGTGACCTGATCGAGGCCTCTTCCGACCTGGGAGGATTCGTCACCTTTTCGGGCATTCTCAAACGTCTGGCTGTTAAACTGTCGAAAACCTGTAACGACTTGCGGTTGCTGTCTTCTGGCCCGCGTGCCGGACTGGGCGAGATCACATTGCCTGCAGTGCAGGCCGGGTCTTCCATAATGCCCGGCAAGGTCAACCCAGTCATCCCGGAAGTGGTCAACCAAATTTGCTATCAGACCATTGGAAACGATCTGGTAGTGACGATGGCCTCAGAAGCAGGTCAGCTGCAGCTGAATGCGATGGAGCCCGTCGTTGCCTACAATCTCCTGAAGTCGCTGAAGATTCTGATCAATGGTACGAAAGTCCTGACCGAGAAATGTGTTCTCGGTATCGAAGCGAACGCGGATCGCTGCAAGGATCTGCTGGATAACAGCCTAGTTCTTGCCACCGCACTTGTTCCGTATCTGGGGTACGATGCCACTGCGCGCGTTGCCAAACATGCTTTGGCCACCGGCGCATCAATCCGCGATGTTGTTATCGAAGAAGGGTTGGTCCCTGAGAGCGAATTGGACAAGATTCTATCTCCGGTGGCAATGCTCGACAGGGCGGTGCCCTCATGAACCGGTTCTATCTCTCTCGTATATAGCCATTAGCCCGCAACTTGTTGCCTGGTGCGAAGGGGTATCCGAGGCCCCTTTCGGAGAAAACCAAACGACGTATGAAAAGGAGAAAGCGCTACAATGAAGGTACTGGTACCTGTCAAACGCGTGATTGACTACAATGTGAAGGTCCGCGTGAAAGCGGACGGTAGCGGTGTTGATCTCGCCAATGTCAAAATGTCGATGAACCCGTTCGACGAGATTGCGGTTGAAGAGGCCATTCGCCTGAAAGAGGCTGGCAAGGCAGACGAAGTTGTTGCCGTTTCAATTGGTGTGAAGCAGGCGCAGGAGACGCTGCGGACCGCGCTGGCCATGGGGGCTGATCGGGCGATTCTGGTTGTTGCGACGGATGATGTGCATACCGATATCGAGCCGCTGGCGGTTGCCAAGATCCTGGCCAAGGTGGTCGAGGAAGAGCAGCCCGGCATCGTTCTGGCGGGCAAGCAGGCGATCGACAACGACATGAACGCCACCGGTCAGATGCTGTCGGCCCTGCTGGGCTGGTCGCAGGGCACCTTTGCCTCGGAACTGGATATCGAAGGCGACAGTGCCAAGATCACCCGCGAGGTGGATGGCGGGTTGCAGACCATCAGCGTCAAGATGCCGACCATCGTGACCGTTGACCTGCGCCTGAACGAGCCGCGCTATGCGTCGCTGCCCAACATCATGAAGGCGAAGAAAAAGCCGCTGGACGAGAAAACCGCCGCCGATTACGGCGTCGACGTCACGCCGCGCCTGGAAATCGTCAAGACCGAAGAACCGCCGGCACGGGCCGCTGGTATCATCGTTGGCTCGGTGGATGAGCTGGTTTCGAAACTCAAAGAAGCGGGGGCTGTGTAATGGCTGTACTTCTGCTTGCCGAAGTCAACAATGGCGAACTGGCGCTGGACGCCACCGCCAAGGCCGTCAACGCCGCTAGGGCGCTGGGTGACGTGACCGTTCTGGCCGCGGGTGGCTCGGCCGCCGCTGCCGGCGAGGCTGCCGCCAAGATCGACGGCGTGTCCAAGGTGCTGGTTGCCGAAGACGCGTCGCTGGGTCATCGCCTGGCGGAATCGACCGCCGCGCTGATCGTGGGTCTGGCCGATGGGTACGAGCATATCGTGGCCCCCGCGACCACCGACGCCAAGAACGTGATGCCGCGCGTCGCAGCCCTGCTGGACGTTATGGTGATCTCGGATGCCTCGGGTGTGGTTGACGGCTCGACGTTTGAGCGCCCGATCTATGCGGGCAACGCGATCCAGACCGTGAAGTCGAACGACGCCAAGAAGGTCGTCACCATCCGCACCGCCAGCTTTGACGCGGCGGGCGAAGGTGGCTCGGCTGCGGTCGAGACCATCTCGGTCGGCGACAATCCCGGCCTGTCGTCGTGGGTCGAAGACAAGGTGGCTGCAAGCGACCGTCCGGAACTGACCTCGGCTGGCGTTGTTGTCTCGGGCGGCCGTGGTGTCGGCTCGCAAGACGACTTCAAGCTGATCGAAGCTCTGGCTGACAAGCTGGGTGCCGCGGTTGGCGCATCGCGCGCCGCTGTGGACTCGGGCTATGCCCCGAACGACTGGCAAGTGGGTCAGACCGGCAAGGTTGTTGCCCCCGATCTTTATGTCGCCGTCGGCATCTCGGGCGCAATCCAGCACCTTGCGGGCATGAAGGATTCAAAGGTCATCGTTGCGATCAACAAGGACGAAGAAGCGCCGATCTTCCAGGTCGCCGACTTCGGACTGGTTGCCGACCTGTTCCAGGCAGTCCCTGAGCTGACCGAAAAACTCGGCTGACCACAGCCCGGGATCAGAGCCCCACAACCACCAAAGGCCCGCCACCAAGCGGGCCTTTTTCAATTCAATCCCCTCAAAGCCACCTCAAGCTTCAAAGCTATCTCCCTATGCGCCGAGGGGCTTAAACGTCTACAGTAACGGCCATGAAGGATTTGCGCGCCTCGTCCGTGCGGATGTCCTACACAACCGGCGCGCCCTTTTCGATGATCCAGCTGTCGCCCGGCCCATAGATTACGGTGTCGCCGGTGCCTCATTGGTCAGGGCGACTTCACCATCCAGCAAAGTGGCATGTTCGTGGAACCTGTAAGTGACCCGGTACTTGCCGCGCGTAGCACTAAACTGGCCACCGAACACAGGCGCGTCCGGATTAATTATGTCGAAACTGCCTGCGCATTTGATCTCGCCCTCAATCGTCTCCGAACCAATTGATTCTGGGCTGCCCCACAAATCCAATGCATCTCGTTTCATGTTCTGAAGATAGGGGGTTATAAGACGTGCATTGGTCCTCATGTTTTCAGGTCGTTCAAAATACGCTCCATCATCGCATCACATTCAGCCAATTGCTGAAGCGACAGGTATTCGTCGGGCTTGTGCCCCTGACCTTCCATCGAGCCCGGTCCGCACACCACGGTTGGAACGCCAAGCTTCTCAAAGAACCCCGCCTCTGTCCCAAAGGCAACTTTGGTGGTGGTGGTGCGTTGTGCTAGTTTTCGGGCATAGGTAACCACCGGATCGTCGTCCCTGACGTCTAGTCCGGGATAGGCGTTGTACTGTTCAACCTCGATCCGAGCCCCGCGCCAAGCCGCATGATAGGGTCTCGCCACACGATCCGCTGCTTGTTGAATACGGTCGAACAGGTCCTCGGCGCGATCAACAGCCAAGTGGCGGTATTCGAATGTCAGCTCGGCCCGATCAGGAACAATGTTCAACGCCATTCCCCCCGAGAGTTTGCCAACATGAACCGTCGTATAGGGGATGGCATAAGCTGCGTCGCGCGCGCCGTTAAAGGCGAAATCATCCTGAAGCGCGCGCAATTCGGCCAGGAAGTCAGATGCAAGATGCAACGCGTTGACGAACCGGGGTGCCAGCGCGGAATGGCCGTTTTGCCCATAGCAGGTGGCGCGCAAGGCCGCCTTGCCCTTGTGGCCAACCGCCACCTGCAATTTTGTCGGCTCACCCACGAAACAGGCGCGCGGTCGACCGATCATTGGCTTGAGCTGGTCCAGCATATGCTGAATGCCAACGCAGCCCACCTCTTCGTCATAGGACAGCACGATTTTCAAAGGTTCGCCCAGTTTGACCTGGGTCGCGCGGTCTGCCAGCGCCAGTATCGACGCGACATAGCCCTTCATGTCGGTGGTGCCTCGCCCGTAAACCTTGTCACCCTCACGGGTCAGGTGGAACGGATCACGAGTCCAGGGCTGGCCCTCGACCGGCACGACATCGGTATGGGCGGACAACAACACGCCCGGACCCACCGGGCCGGTTTCCGCGTATATTCCCGCCTTGGTGCCGGTTGGATCATCAATGCGGCGCACGGAAAACCCACGCGCCGCCAGATAGTCAGTGACATAATCGATCAGTTCGAGGTTGGACTTGGCGCTGACCGTGTCAAACCCGACAAGCCGATCAAGAATATCCAGGGTCTGCGTCATATCAGTCGACAGCCAGTTCCGTGATTTCACGGCGAAACGGCAAATCATCCCCGATATCCGGCGTATCGAGTTCACGCGCATAGCGGTGACCTGCATATGTCGCCCAGGCAATGGGCCCTGGCGCATTGGCATCACCGATCAGTTTGACGGTCTTGATCCCCGCATCGGCCCAGTCGCCTTCGCGGGCCATCAGGTCTTCAAAAATCTGGTCGTTGCCCACACGCGAGGCGACCATGACCACGGCATCCGCCTCGATCCGCCAGGTGCGGTCGGTATAGGTACAATTCGACACGACGTGATCGGGGTGGATTTCCGTGATGCCCTGGTTCAGCACGATGTCGACACCGGCCTCGACCAGACGCGGATGGATCGCGATTTGTTCCAGCGTGTTGTTGGTCCAGTCGCTGACATAGGCCGAAGGCGTCACCAGCGTAACCTGTGCCCGGTTCTTGGCCAGCAATTCGGCCAGAACGCCGCCCATGTAATAGTGGTCGTCATCGTAAACCACGACACGGCCTTCGGGAATGGTTCCGTCCATCAGATCGTCCGGGGTATAGATCTTGGCCCCTTCGGCGATCGGCATCGGCACAATGTGCTGACGCGCGACACCATCGCAACGCCATGTGGAGCCGGTGGCCAGACAGATGTTCTGAAAGCCAAACTCCAGAATGCTTTCGGCATCCAGTTTACTTTCGAAATAGGTTTCGACATTCGGCTTCTGGCTGATCTGGTATTCCCGATATTCCAGAACGCGGCCCCAGGCGCTGAGGCCCGGCAGCTTGCGCTCTTTCGCGACGCGACCACCCAGAACGGTGGTGGCTTCGGCAATCGCCACGTCGTAACCGCGTTCGGCCAGGGCGCGTGCCGCTTCCAGACCGGCAGGACCAGAGCCCACGACCAGTACGTTTTCACTATCGCCCTTCTGGTTCATCCGTTCAGGGTGCCAGCCCTTGCGCCATTCTTCCATGAACGTGGGGTTCTGGGTGCAACGGCTGATCGACATGGTCATGTCGCCGGTGATGCAGATGTTGCAACCAATACATTCGCGGATATCGTCGATCCGGCCTTCCTCGATCTTTTTCGGCAGGAACGGGTCGGCGATCGAGGGGCGCGCGCAGCCGATCATAGTCAGAACGCCGGATTTGATCTGCTTGACCATCGTATCGGCCGAGGTAAAGCGGCCCACGCCTACAATCGGCTTGTCGGTCAGTTCCTGAATGCCGCGCACCAGGTTTTCCTGCGCCGATTCATCCTTGAACCGTGACGGGCCCGAGCAATCTTCCCAAGTGCCTTGCGCCAGATCCCAAAGATCCGGCAGATCTTTGTTCATCTCGACATAATCGCGCACCTCGGCGTTTGAGAAACCAAGTTCGCCAATGGTTTCGTCCAGACTGACGCGCAGGGCGATACCCATCGTGTCGCCCACAGCATCCTTGATATCTGCGATCACTTCCTGGCTGAATCGCGCGCGGTTTTCCAGGCTGCCGCCATATTCGTCCGAA
Source organism: Ruegeria sp. AF5 (assembly GCF_056541905.1). Lineage (NCBI taxonomy): Bacteria > Pseudomonadati > Pseudomonadota > Alphaproteobacteria > Rhodobacterales > Roseobacteraceae > Ruegeria > Ruegeria sp. AF5. Next base: position 6,897 of record NZ_JBQFYZ010000024.1, on the reverse strand, counting down.
CGCTGGTTGGTGGCGCGGCTCAGGAAGTGCTGGAAAATGCCAAAGCCGTGAGCGCCGTACAGGTTGATGAGATCAAAGCCTGCCTCTTTCGAGCGTTTCGCCGCATTCACAAACCAACGGCGCAGATCGCGGATATCGGATTTCGACAGCGCGCGCGCCTGAACCGGATCATTGGTAAAGGTTCGGATCGGAAGCGCCGAGGGGGCCAGTGGCACTTCCTTGGTGTAGAGGTTCGGACCGTTGATGCCGGAATAGGCCAGCTGGATACCGGCGAGCGCGCCATGCGTCTTCATTTTCTCGGACATCTTGCGCAATTGCGGGATGTCCTTGTCTTCCCACAGGCGCAGTTCGATGAACGGGGTGATTTCCGATGTGTGGTGCATTTCGCACTGCTCGGTGAAGATAACACCCCAACCGCCTTCGGCCTTGATACCACGCATCTCAGCCGCAGCGGACGGGTCACGATACCCGCCACCGTTGCAGTGTGGCACCTGATAAAACCGGTTTTTTGCCGTGAGTGGCCCGATATTCACCGGTTCAAACAAGATATCGTAACGTGGGTCGCGCAATTTCGCCTCCTTCGCTCCTGACTTGTCAAGCAAGATACAGGTAATTGCGCCGCCCGAAAGTTGGGCTTGCGAAATCAACGGTTAGGTTTCGGCTAATTGTCGGTGCGCTTATTCCACTTTGCCTTCGATTCCCGGCAAGGCATTTTCCTTAATAAAGTCAGTACAGTAGGTGATAAACGATTTGACCGAAATCGTGTTCTCGGCATCTGTGGCCATCAGTAGTCCAAGACGCATCGGGCGCTCATCGCCCAACAGGGGAATGGTGCGCAGCGGTTTTCCGTCCGGCGATAAGTTGTTCAGGGGTTTGACATTGGCCAGCCCGAACCCGTACCCGTTCGCAACCAGACTGCGCATGACCGCCATATCCTTTGTTTTCTCGGCAATGAACGGCTTTTTGCCGATCTTCTGGAAGAAGGACAGGAAATAATCGGCACTGAAGGGCAGATCGAGCAGCACCATCGGATAATCGGCCAGCATCTCAACAGATACAAACGGGTGCTTGGCAAGCGGATGGCCCTCGCAAACCATTGCGTAGGGCGGTAACTCAGCCAGCGAGACAAAGCGAAGGTCGGCAGGAATATCCAGATTATACGTAAGCGCGATATCAATTTCGGCCCTGCGAATATTGCTGAATATATCGGCCTGGTTCAATTCGTACTGACGAACGCGCACCTCGGGGAAGGCATCCTCGAACTTGCGCCGGATGCTGGGCAGGATCAGCTGAGCAAATGTCGACAGGCATCCGACATTCAATGGACCCCGCGCAACCCCCGCGATATTGCCAGCCAAATCCATCAGACCTTCCGCTTCGCGCAGAACGGTATGTGCCTTGTCAAGCATCGCCCGGCCGGCCTGGGTCAATGATAAACCCTGTGCATGCTGCCGAACGAACAGGGGTAGTCCGAATTCCTTTTCGAGCTGAGAAATCGCCGCCGAAATCGACGGCGACGATACGTTGACCTTTTCAGAGGCAACCGCGATTGAGCCTGCCTCGCCGACCGCTACGAAGTATTCAAGCTGGCGCAAGGTGTATCTGATCGGCAAGTGCGGGCCCCTTTGATGGTCGGGATCAGGCCTTGTATTTGATCCACGTCGTTTTCAGAGCAGTATACTTTTCAAGAGAATGCAAGGACAAGTCCCGGCCAAACCCTGACTGTTTCATACCCCCGAAAGGCGTCTGCGCCGAGAGGGCATCGACAGTGTTTACTGACACTGTACCCACCATCAACTTGTCGGATACCCGGCACGCGCGGCTCAGGTTATCCGTCCACACCGAGGCCGCCAAGCCATAGATCGAGTCGTTGGCCATCGCCACCGCTTCGTCTTCTGAGTCAAACGGAATAACTGACAAGACAGGGCCGAAGATCTCGTCACGGGCCAGCGGGTTGTCGTGCGAAACATCGTCAAAGATTGTCGGCTGGATAAAGTTGCCTTTGCCCGCAACTGTCACCTGCGCACCACCTGCAACGAGATTGGCGGTTTTCTTGCCTTCCTCGACAAACCGCATGATCCCCTGCGTTTGTTTTCTGTCCACGATTGCGCCCATTTTCGACGCTGGGTCCAGCGGGTCGCCGGGCTGCATGTTGGTGGCGCGTACGATCAGTTTTTCGACAAATGCGTCCTTGATCGAGCGTTCAACATACAGGCGTGAGTTGGCCGAGCACACTTCGCCCTGATTAAAAAAGATGCCAAATGCTGCCATGTCGGCTGCCGTATCCAGATCCTCGCAGTCGGCGAAAACCAGATTGGGGCTTTTGCCGCCGGTTTCAGGCCAGACCTGCTTCAGATTCGACTGGCCGGAATATTGCATGAACATCTTGCCGATCGCGGTCGAGCCCGTGAAGGCCAGGCAATCGACATCCATATGAAGACCCAGCGCGCGGCCAGCCGTGGCGCCAAAACCGGGTACCACGTTGAAGACCCCGTCGGGCACACCGGCTTCGGCCGCCAGCTCAGCAAGGCGCAACGCCGACAGGGGCGATTGTTCGGCAGGTTTCAACACGACCGAGTTGCCCGCAGCCAGTGCAGCGGCCCCTTTCCACGTCGCCATGTCCAGCGGGAAGTTCCAGGGCGTCACCGCGCCGACAACCCCCAAAGGCACACGAGAGACCAGCGCCAGATCGCCTGGAGCAGTTGGCGCAACCTCGTCATAAATCTTGTCGATGGCTTCGGCGTACCACTGGAAGAAATGCGCCGATCCCGGGGCATCTATGGTCACGGCGTCGTTGACCAGCTTGCCCATATCCAGACTGTCCAGCAGCGCCATCTCTTCCAGGTTTGTGCGGATCAGGTTCGCCAATTTCAGCAATATTTCTTTACGGCCACCAGGGGCCATACGCGACCAGCGCCCGTCTTCGAATGCGGCGCGGCCAGCTTCAACGGCGCGGTTGATGTCAGCCGCGTCCCCTTCGGCAACCTGCGCCAGAACTTCGTCGGTTGCCGGGTTGATGCAATCAAATGTCCTACCTGACGCGGCGTCGACGAATTTGCCGTTGATAAAGGCCTGACCCTTGATTTTCAGGTTTGCGGCACGGGTCTTCCAGTCTTCGTGTGAATGGTCCGGCATTCGGATACTCCCTGATTATTCGTCGCCCGGCACGCCGTATGAAGGTGCTTCGCACGGATCAAGCGCGCGCTGGACATAGGCGTCAAGCTGCGGTTTGTAGATGTCCCAGGCGGTGGCGATGTTTTCGATCGGGCAGTCTTCGGTCCAGTCGCAACGCAGATCCGCCACCGGCCAACTGACCTTGTCAACGATCTTCATGCCTGCGGAATGCACCGGACCAGCCTCGCCACCTGCGGCAAGGGCCGCGCGCATGGCCGCGATCAGGCGATCACCGATATGACCCGATGCTGCAAGATACCCATCGACAATCGCCTGCGGCACGGTGTCATTGGCCAGAAGATTTCCGCCAGACGCAACATTTTCAGCCTGCGCCTGTGTCCAGATGCCCAACGAGTTTGGACCCGAATGGATCGCTGTTGTCCCGTTTGCGTCAACCGCCAGAACCTGCCTGTATTCGATGAACTTACCGCGCTTTACGACCTCTGCCACCGCGTCGGCTGCTGACAACCCCTGTTCCATCAAATCCAGCGTGAGCGGGCCAAGGCTGGGATCGGTGACATTCTGCGAGGCAACAGCGCCAACACCTGCGCGCGCGAACGAGCAGCGGGCGGCGACGGCCGGTGAAGACGACGAAATCGCCAACCCGAACATTCCGGTGTCGGGACAGCGCGCAACCAGAGAAAAAGTCATGAACGACTCCTGTGAAGAAATCCCAGACCGGGCCGCTCTGAGCAAGAGGAGAAAGGAGCCAGAGCGGCCCGGTCATCCCAAGTTAATCGGGAATAACTGCGGTTCCGTCTATTTCGACAAGCCAGTCCGGCCGTGCCAGAGCTTGCACGACAAGGCCGGTCGAGCAGGGATGCACACCTTTGATATACTCGCCCATGGTGCGGTAGACCGCTTCGCGATGGCGGACATCGGTGATGTAGACGACAACTTTTACCAGATGTTCCATCGAGCCGCCGGCTTCTTCGATCAGCTGCTTGATGTTTTGCATGACCTTGTGGGTCTGTTCGGCCGGGTCATGGCTGTCAATATTGACGGCGTCATCCAGGTTCTGCGGGCACTGACCGCGCAGATAGACGGTTTTGCCACCCTGGGTGACGACAGCTTGACACAGGTCGTTGTCCAGATTCTGTTCGGGATACGTGTCCGACGTGTTGAATTTGCGAATGCGTGTGTGCGCCATTTCGGTGTCCTGCTTTTGTTGGTTTATTCTGCGGCTGAAGCGATGATGGCAGCTTCGCCCTGATATTTGGCGTAAGAGCATTGAATCGCAATCTGGTCGGCCACGTATTTGGCGTCATGCCAAACACCCCAGAGGAAAGACGAACCGCGACGCGATTGCCAGGGCAGACCCAGGAAATAGACGTCAGGTGCCATGGAAACCCCACGCTGGTGGATCGGCGCGCCACGCTCGTCAAAGGCGTCTTCCTTGAGCCAGTTGAAATCCTGACGGAAACCGGTTGCCCAGATGATCGTTTTCACGCCTTCTTCGGCCAGGTTAATACTGTTCAGCGGGTTCGCAAGGCTGTCCGGATCGGGATGTGCAGCGCGGGCTTCGGGCTCTTCCGGCAGGTCGATACCGGTGCGTGCGACATATGCGTCAGCCATGTCCAGAACTTCCATGTAGTTTGCGTCGCCCTTGGCCACGTTTTCCCGCAGGTCGCCCTTGAAGCTGAGAATACCATCGGCATAGCTTTCTGTCAGGCCAGCCAGGGTCACGCCTTCGTTGCCCAGACGGCGGAAATCCATGGTGCGCCCGCCATAGGCACCGCTAACTGAGATGGTCACGTGTTCAGTCCCCGGTGCAGGTGCCGCCATGTCCCACAGGCCCAGAACACCTAACCACCAAACGAAATCACGGCCGCGGTATCGACGTGGCGGGCGATCATGCGGACCAACCGACAGGAACACCTTGCGGCCCGCGCGATTCAATTCGTCCGCGATCTGTGCACCGGACGACCCGGCGCCCACAACCATGACGGCGCCATCGGCCAGTTGTTCAGGGTTCTTGTAGTTGAAGGAGTGGATCTGTTCGATGTCTTCAGAGCTTGGTACGATTGGCGGAAAAACCGGATGCTGGAACGCGCCGGTGGCCGCAACGATGCGGTTGCATTCAATCTCACCCGCGGTGGTTTTCACCAGAAAACCGCCCTTGCCGGGCTGGCGGGTTGCTTCCATCACTTCGACACCTTCCCGGATCGGCGCCTTGATCATTGCAGCATAGTCAACCAGGTACTGAGCAAACCGGTCCTTGGTGACAAATTCATCAGGATCGTTGCCGTCAAACAGCATGTTCGGGAAGCGGTCATGCCAAGCGGGGCCGTTGGCCACCAGCGCATCCCAGCGGCCAGTGCGCCACGCTTCGGCCGTGCGGTTCTTTTCCAGCACGATATGCGGGACATTGTTGTTGCTCAGATGCTCACTCGCCGCGATACCGGCCTGTCCTCCGCCAACAACCAGCGTATCCGTCGTTTCAATCGTCATATCGAGATCCTCTATTAGGCACTTCGAGGGTCGCTACCCAAATGGGCGCATCCTTTTTGTAATCTTAGAAATCAACGACGCTTCTGAGAAATATGATCTCGTTAAGCATTGCTTGGGCTATGGCTAAGACCAGATCCCATTTCGACTAGGTTGTGTCGCAAACTTTTCGATGGACCAAAGCCAGCTTTATGCCAGACGCAGCTATTCTGCGATCTCGGCGAATAGCTGGAAGCCAGAGGTCGTATCAATGGCGAATTGATTCTTCCGGATCATGTTGGCTACCTCAATGCCAACCAGTGTGGCTGAAACCGATCTGAACGACTTGAACCCACGTAAGTGCCGCATGCGTCGTTTGATGAATCTGTGATCCTGCTCGATCATATTGTTTATATGCTTTGACCTGATCGTCTGTACTTTGGCGGGGCATCCGAACCGATTAAGGACTTTGTTCACTTCTCGAATGCCCGCTGCATTGGCACCGCTCTTGTCGATTACGATTTTGTTTGGGATTCCGTTTGACGACAGTGCTTTAGCAAAGAAATTGGTCGCTGCTGGACGATTTCGCCGTTCGGAAAAGCAGGAAATCGAGGGTGTTTACCGCTTTGTCACCTCCGCGATAGCGATCTTCCAATTCCCGCGCACGCGAATATAGGTTTCGTCCAAACTCCAGAAATTCTGAGTTGGACGCTTCTTTGATTGCGTACGAGCAGCAACTATCGGCGAGTACTTCGCAATCTACCTATTCTATGTGGCGTGCTCAGCTCACATACCGCGTTCAGCCATGATCTCTTCAAGGTTCCGATAGGAAACAGTGTACCGCAGGTAGAAGTAAACTGCGTACAAGATTGCATCCTTGGGGAAATGACAGCCTATCAAGGAAATCATGCGGAAACCTGTTGGAGAGCAAAACGCAAACAACAAACATCGCTGCATATATGCTCGTCAATCCGGACCGATAGTTTGCGACACATCCCGCCGTGCGTCTTCGACAGTTCAGCAAGCGTCATTTCCGCACGGATCGCTTCAAGCGCGACCTTGGCTTTGAGTTCACGAGAGCGGTTCTTTCTCGAGCCATTCTGAGTTGTCTCTCTCATCATTCGATCCGCCTAAAAAACTGGTCCGATTCCCCGCAGCTACCTCTCCCCGCGGATATGTGATCTGCGGGGATATTGAGTTTTTTTTGTGGATTACCTGCTGCGCCAGGCCTGTGTGCGGGCCAGGATGCCTTTTGATGCCATCAAATGAAAGATCCGGGCGGCTGCGTTGGTGTAG
>NZ_JBQFYZ010000023.1:0-34851 GCF_056541905.1 Ruegeria sp. AF5 | reverse complement strand
GGACGGCACTATCGCCGAACAGGGAAACCTCGACCAACTCATGCAAAAAAAAGGCCCCTTCAAAAACCTCTTCGACCAACAGTTCAATAAACACAAACAAAAAGTCGCTCAGTAGTGAGAGGGTGCTGAAAATCGGGTGACCGGAGATGGGTACATCTGAATCGCGTTTCAGTTTTTGTTTGCGAGGCACATCTCCGCGCGTTGGTGTTGTGGCGCGGCAGACGGATCCGGGGTCAGCATTCGCCGCAATTTGGCGGCAAAACCTTAGGGTTGCGGAGACACCACTGTCCCACCAATAGCCAGCGTCAACCGGCGCGCGGCTTCCATCACCGGGCGGCTCAGCCGTTCGATTTCGGTTGCTCCGACGCGGCTGGTTGGCCCGGACACGGAAAGCCCTGCGACCGCCTCTCTGTTCATATCGAAAACGGGTGCTGCAATGCATCGCATACCTGTAGTCTTTTCTTCGTTGTCCACGGAAAAACCCCGCAATCTGATTGCTGCAAGATCTTTCTTCAACGCCTCAGCGCCGGTAATCGACTGATCCGTAAAAGCCTGTAAATTCGCTGAGGCCAATCGACGGTTCAATCTGTCTTCGTCCATGTGGGCCAATAACGCTTTTCCGATGCCCGACGCGTGCATGGGTGACAATGTACCGGGCGGAAAAAACGCCCGGATACTTTCATGTGTTTCAACCTGGCTCAGGAACAGCACCAGACCTTCTTTCTCAATTCCCAGATTGGCGGTTTCACCCGTGGTTTCCATCAATTTGCGCATGATCGGCCTTGCCCGTTCCACCAGACTGGTACGACGCAAAAACCGCGAGCCGATCACAAACGCCTGCGGGCCAATGTGCCAAACCTGTTCTTCATGGTCGAACTCGACCAGACCCCTGCCCTGTAACGTCACGAGGATGCGATAAACGGTGGCCGGTGCCTGACGCATTTCATCTGAAAGTTCAGTAAGAGCTTTGCCTTGCGCCTGGCTCAGATATTCGAAAACCTCCATCGCCCGATCCAGCGATTTGATCGTATTCTGCGCGGTTTTGTCATCCCACCCCCGCGGTCTTCCGCGGGCCTTGCGGCGGAGTTTCGGGTCATTGTCTTGCGATTCCATAAAAACCCTCTGATCATCTATGAAAGACTATTTCAGGATATGAAAAATATAACCCGCTGACAACTATAAGTTAAATCTCTTACTGCGAATTCTGAAATGCGTTTTCAAAAAAATTTCCAATCGGGTTGATGAAACTTATTGTGCTGGCAAGGACGGAAGGAGACCATCCATGAGCTTTCAAAACCCCGTTTTCATCCCGGGCCCGACGAACATCCCGGAAAGCCTGCGCAAAGCCTGCGATATGCCCACGATCGACCATCGTTCGCCATTGTTCGGGCAAATCCTGCATCCTGCGCGCGCGGGCGTGCGGGACATTCTGAAAAGCGACAGCGCCGAAGTCTTCATTTTCCCGTCGACCGGAACCGGGGGCTGGGAAACCGCCCTAACCAATACGCTGTCCGCCGGTGACAAGGTTCTGGCGGCCCGCAACGGCATGTTCAGCCATCGATGGATCGATATGTGCCAGCGCCATGGGCTGAATGTTGAGATCGTCGAAACCCCGTGGGGCGATGGGCTGCCGGCTGACCGGTACGAAGAAATCCTTGCCGCCGACAAAAGCCATGAGATCAAGGTTGTTCTAGCCACGCATAACGAGACGGCAACTGGCGTGAAGTCGGATATCGCTGCTGTGCGCAAGGCGCTGACTGCCGCGCAACATCCTGCCCTGCTGTTTGTTGATGGTGTCTCATCAATCGCGTCGATGGATTTCCGGTTTGATGAATGGGGCGTGGATGTTGCCGTTACGGGGTCGCAGAAGGGTTTCATGTTGCCCGCTGGCCTTGCCATCGTCGGTTTCAGCCGGAAAGCGATGGAAGCAACCAAAACCGGCACTCTGCCCCGCACATTCTTTGACGTCCGGGACATGACCAAGGGATACGCCAACAATGCTTACCCCTATACACCCGCTGTCGGGTTGATGAATGGCCTCAATCAAGCCTGCTCTATGCTGTTGAGTGAAGGTCTGGAGAACGTTTTTGCCCGGCACCACCGGATCGCGGAAGGAGTCCGTGCCGCTGTGGGGGCGTGGGGGCTGGAGCTTTGTGCCAGCAGCCCGACGGTCTATTCCGATACCGTAAGCGCAATCCGTACGCCGAACGGCTTCAACGCGACGGATATTGTCACGCACGCAGCTGAAAAATACGGCGTTGCCTTTGGCGTGGGCCTTGGTGAGGTCGCGGGCAAGGTGTTCCGGATCGGGCATCTGGGCAGCCTGACGGATGTCATGGCTCTGTCCGGGATCGCCACTGCCGAGATGTGCATGGTTGACCTGGGACTGAATATCGACCTGGGGTCCGGAGTTGCCGCCGCACAGGAATACTATCGCGGCCATCCCGGTTCCGTTCAGAAGAACGCGGCATGATGAAGGATTGCACAATGTATATCCCAACCTATGAAGACATGCTTGCGGCGCATGACCGGATCAAACCCTATATCCGCCGCACCCCGGTGCGAACTTCGGACTTTCTCAATGAACTGTCAGGCGCGCAGCTGTTCTTCAAATGCGAAAACTTTCAGGAACCAGGCGCTTTCAAAGTACGAGGTGCTGCGAATGCGGTTTTTGGGCTGGATGAGAAACAGGCTGAAAAAGGTGTCGCCACCCATTCTTCGGGCAATCACGCCTCGTGCCTGTCTTTTGCGGCGATGAAACGGGGCATTCCCTGCAACGTGGTCATGCCGCGGACAGCGCCGCAGGCAAAGAAGGATACGGTCCGCCGTTATGGAGGGAAGATTACAGAATGCGAACCCTCCACCTCGTCGCGCGAAGCGACATTTGCCGAGGTTCAGGCGGCTACGGGCGGTGACTTTGTTCATCCCTACAACGATCCTCGGGTCATCGCCGGGCAAGGCACCTGTTCGCGAGAGTTTATCGAGCAGACCGACGGTCTGGACGCAGTCGTTGCGCCAATCGGCGGTGGTGGCATGGTGTCTGGAACCTGTTTGACCCTGTCCAATCTGGCCCCAGAAACAGCGGTCATCGCGGCAGAACCCGAACAGGCAGACGACGCCTATCGCAGCTTCAAGGCCGGTCATATCATCGCGGATGATGCTCCAAAGACTATTGCTGACGGGTTGCTGGTTCCGCTGAAGGATCTCACCTGGCATTTCGTATCGAACCACGTTTCAGAAATTTACACTGCCTCCGAGCAGGAGATCATCGATGCGATGAAACTGACATGGAAGCACCTGCGGATTGTGATGGAGCCATCTTCGGCCGTTCCGCTGGCCACGGTTCTCAAGAACCCGGACGCCTTCAAGGGCAAGCGTGTCGGACTGATTGTTACAGGTGGCAATGTCGATCTGGACCGGCTGCCCTGGATGAACGCCTGAATATACCCCAACAAAAAACAATCCCGGTATAGGATTACGGAGATGAAAGATATGAGCACTCTCGACCAGTTCGAAGTAGGTTACGACATTCCGGCCAAGCCTGGCATGGACGAAGCAGATATCCAGACACCCAGCCTGATTTTGGATCTCGACGCGCTTGAGCGCAATATCAGGAAGATGGGCGATTATGCCAAGGCGCACGGGATGCGTCACCGCGTGCATGGTAAAATGCATAAGTCGGTTGACGTGGCCAAGCTGCAAGAAAAAATCGGTGGTGCCGTCGGTGTCTGCTGCCAGAAAGTTTCCGAGGCCGAAGTTTTCGTTCGTGGTGGGATCAAGGACGTTCTGGTTTCGAACCAGGTGCGTGACCCGGCCAAAATTGACCGCCTCGCACGCCTGCCAAAGCTGGGCAGCCGCATTATCGTGTGTGTCGACGATCTGGAAAATGTCGCCGACCTTTCGGCGGCGGCAGTCCGGCATGGAACACAGCTGGAAGTCTTCGTGGAAATCGATTGCGGCGCAGGGCGGTGCGGGGTCACAACGACACCCGAAGTGATTGAAATCGCCAAGGCGGTTGAGGCTGCAGACAACCTGAAATTCAGCGGAATTCAGGCCTATCAGGGTGCCATGCAACACCTCGACAGCTATGAGGCACGCAAGGAAAAACTGGATACCGCCATCGCGATGGTCAAAGACGCGGTAGACGGTCTTAAAGCCGAGGGTATCGAGTGTGATCTGGTCTCGGGCGGCGGTACGGGGTCTTACTACTTTGAATCCAACTCGGGCGTGTATAATGAGCTGCAATGCGGGTCTTATGCGTTCATGGATGCTGATTACGGTCGCATCCTGGATGAGAACGGCAAGCGGATCGACCAGGGCGAGTGGGAAAACGCCTTCTTCATCCTGACCAGCGTCATGAGCCATGCCAAGGCGGACAAAGCAATCGTCGATGCAGGTCTGAAGGCGCAGTCGGTGGATAGCGGCCTGCCTGTTGTTTTCGGGCGTGACGATGTCGAATACATCAAATGCTCGGATGAACATGGCGTCGTGATGGATCCGAGCGGGGCGCTGAAGGTCAATGACAAACTGAAGCTGGTGCCGGGGCACTGTGACCCAACCGCAAACGTGCACGATTGGTATGTGGGCGTCCGGAATGGCAAGGTCGAATGCGTATGGCCGGTGTCAGCCCGCGGCCGTGCGTACTGAGCTTGAATGCTCAAAGAATAAGCATTCGGCCAAACATGGCCGGTCAGTCGCCTGTGCGCGCCCGCTTTTGTCGGTGAACCGCACGGGCGCACGAATTCCAAGTGGAGAATGACATGCTGATCGTACCCGAGCGCGAAATCGCCAACCTCATGACCCGCGACGCGGCCTTTGAAGCTGTCGAACAGGTCTTTGCCTCTATGGCCGCAGGGGACGCCTATAACTTTCCTGTCGTGCGCGAAGCCATCGGGCATGAGGACGCCCTGTACGGCTTTAAAGGCGGGTTTGATCGCGCCGGGCTGACACTGGGTCTGAAGGCTGGGGGGTATTGGCCGAACAACCTGGAAAAACGCGGATTGATCAATCACCAGTCCACTGTTTTTCTTTTTGACCCTGACACCGGAAAACCGTCAGCGATGGTTGGCGGCAACCTGTTGACCGCCTTGCGCACTGCGGCGGCCTCTTCTGTATCCATCAAGCACCTTGCCCGTGCGGACGCGCGGGTGATCGGTATGATCGGGGCCGGGCATCAGGCAACCTTTCAGCTACGCTCGGCGCTGGAGACGCGCGCCTTTGAAAAGGTCCTTGGCTGGAACTACCATCCCGAGATGTTGCCCAACATTGAAAAGGTCGCCAATGAAGCCGGTGTTCCGTTTGAAGCGGTCGAACTTGACGGCATGACCGAGGCGGACGTCATAATCTCGATCACCTCGGCTTTTGCACCATCGCTGATGGCAAACCATGTGAGCCCCGGAACGCATATCGCGTGCATGGGAACGGACACCAAGGGCAAGCAGGAAGTCGAGGCGGCGTTGTTGGCCAAAGCATCCGTATTCACAGATGAAATCGCACAGTCAATTTCGATTGGCGAGGCGCAACACGCCGTGGCACAGGGCCTGATCAGAGAAAGTGACCTGATCCAGTTGGGTGCGGTCATCAACGGAACGAACCCGGGCCGAACATCAGACGATCAGATCACGTTGTTCGATGGCACGGGCGTCGGTCTTCAGGATCTGGCGGTTGCTGCATCTGTTGTCGAACTGGCCGTACAGAAAGGCATCGCGATTGAGGTCGATTTCTAACGACATTCCCGTTTGGTCGCCTGAGCGTCGTGTCGAACGACGCGTTGCTTATGTGAGCCACGGGCCAAGCCTGCCACACCGGCCAGAAACCAAAAAAGCGGCGCGATTAGCTCGCCGCTTCTTCGTTTACAAGTCCGGGCTGAACCGGTCAGACGTGATCGTCCTGTTCGATAGAGCCCAGCCCGTGGCCTGCCATTCCACCGGACACCTCTTCCGTAGATTCATCCGAAAGCTCTTCGGGCAGAACCAGATTCAGGACAATGGCAATGATCGCAGCAGGCAAGATCCCGGATGTCGCCAGAACTTTGAGAGTTCCGGGCAGATGCTGTAAGGCGCCGGGCTCTAACTGCAAGCCCAGACCAAGGCTGAGTGAAATCGCAAAGATCACCATGTTGCGGCGGTTCCACGTCACGTCCGACAGCATCGAAACACCGGCTGCAACCACCATACCGAACATCACGATCACACCACCGCCCAGAACCTCGATCGGAACGGATGAGATCACCGCGCCGATCTTGGGGATAAGCCCGCATATGATCAGGAACAGGGCACCTATGGTTACGACCGTGCGACTCATGACACCGGTCATGGCAATCAGGCCAACGTTCTGACTGAACGACGTGTTCGGCAGTGCCCCAAAGACGCCTGATACTGCAGTTCCAAGACCATCGGCAAAAGTCGCGCCCTGAATTTCCTTGTCGGTTGCCTCGCGTCCCGCGCCCCCCTTGGTGATACCGGACACATCCCCGACCGTTTCAACAGCCGATACAAAGGACATCGTACAGAAACCGATGATCGCCGCGAATGAAAACTCGATACCGAAGTGAAATGGGTTCGGCATTGCAAACGGAGCCGCGCGCCCGACATTGCCCAAGTTCACCTGACCCAGTGCGAATGCCACCACGTATCCGACCAACAGGCCAATCAGAACCGCCGACACCGACAACATACCGCGGGCAATAAACTTCAGGCCCAGCGTAACAACAATCACAGTTCCGGCCATGAGCCAGTTCAGACCAGAGCCGTATTCTTCGGTACCGATGGCGGGTACACCGCCAGCTGCGTACTGGACGCCGACCTTGACAAGCGCAAGCCCGATCATGGTCACGACAAGACCTGTAACCAAAGGCGGAAGCGCAAAGCGAATACGGCCAATGAACAACCCAAGGCTGGCATGAAACAGGCCGCCAACGACTATACCACCCATCAATACGGCAATCGCGTCAACGCCCTTACCAACCACCAAGGGGATCATGATCGGAATAAAGGCAAATGACGTTCCCTGCACGATTGGCAGGCGGGCGCCAACAGGCCCCAGCCCAATGGTCTGGAACAGTGTCGCAACGCCCGCAAAGAACATCGACATCTGGATCATGTAGATCATCTGCGGGAAATCGGGGCTGTTTGAACCAAACCCGAAACCCGCCGCACCACAGACGATGATGGCTGGCGTGACATTGGAAACAAACATCGCCAGAACGTGCTGAATTCCCAAAGGTACCGCCTTCAGGATTGGCGGGGTGTAGTTCGGGTCGCGGAGCTGCTCCGGCGTCCCTAAAGTTGCATCTGACATCGCGCTTTTCCTCCCAAAAAAACTGCGTGGGCCGGCTCCTCTTCCGGCAATGTCCCTTATTCAGTGATCGTGTAGGCGTTCTGGAACCAGTATTCCTCAAGGTTGGGCCCGTTTCCTATTCGGTCGACCACAGCGAACAACCCGGGGGGATGAAGCGGTGTCAGCACCCCGTGCCAGGTGTTCCGGTGATAATTCACGCCCTGTCCGGGCGCGGTAATGAATGCAACAGGCTCACCCGGCACACCCGCGTTGTCGGGCGCCACGACAACGACAAAGGGTTTATCTGAAAGCGGCATAAAGGCTTGACTGCCGTCGGGATGACGCTCAACCATTTCAAGTTTGATGGGCAGGTCGAAGGCCTGGGATTGGAAAACGCTGATCCCTGCGCACCCTTCATGGAAATCCAACTGGGCGCGATCATGGTATCGCGCGCATTTTCCCTGATTGATGTATTTGTCCACCGCGCCAGACACTTCGATGACATCGCCGAACGGCGCAAAGGCCTCGGCGGTCAGTGACCGGAGTTTCAGCGTGGATGTCATTGCGCGAATTTCTCGATCAGCCGCAACTCAGCAATCCGTTCGACCTGACGGCAGGCCTCGGTGAATTCGGTGTCTCGGTCACTGTCTATCCGACGGTGAAAAGCCTCAAGAATGCTTGCTTTGGTATTGTCCTTGACCGCAATGATGAAAGGAAAGCCGAACTTGGTCGTGTAGGCGTCGTTCAAGGCCGTGAAGGTCGCACGCTCTTCATCCGTCAGCATGTCGAGACCTGCTCCGGCCTGTTCTGCTGTGCTTTCCTTGGTCAGACGACCCGCAGCAGCAAGTTTGCCTGCCAGATCTGGGTGGGCTGTCAGGACGCCAAGCCGCTGCTCGGCTGTGGCAGAACGGAATACGCGCGACAGTGCATTGTGAACCCCTGCGGCATTGTCATGTGTGCGGCCCAGCTCCAGATCAAAGGCCACTTGGGCAATCCACGGGCTGTGTTCGAACACGCCGCCGAACTCTGCGACAAAGGTTGGCTCGTCCATTTCAGACGGTGTCAGCCGTCGACTTGGCGGATGCGTTTGCGCCCAGTGATCAGCGATTTGTTCACGCGTGGCAAACCAGACCCCGTCATGTTTCTTGAAGTGGTCGAGTGCGCGTTTCAGGGCCATGGCGCGACCAGGGCGGCCGATGAGGCGGCAATGCAGTCCGATCGAAAGCATCTTCGGCTCGCCCGCTTGGCCTTCGGCATAAAGCATGTCGAAGCTGTCCTTGAGATAGCTTTCAAACTGTTCGCCGTTGGTATAGCCCGCCTGAATTGCAAACCGCATATCGTTGCAATCCATCGTGTAGGGTACGATCAACTGATCCTTGCCACCAGCCTTGACCCAATAGGGCAAATCGTCTGCATAGCTGTCGGCAATATAGGCCAGCTCGCCTTCGGCGGCGGCCAGATCGACCGTATTCATCGAACAGCGGCCCGTGTACCAGCCACGTGGGGGCGTGCCGACGACCTCGGTATGAAGCCGGATCGCCTCACGGATCTGGGCGCGTTCTTCTTCCGCGTCCATGTCCTTGTGCTCAACCCATTTCAGGCCATGGCTGGCAATCTCCCAGCCTGCGGCCTTCATCGCCGCAACCTGCGCCGGTGCACGGGCCAATGCTGTGGCAACGCCATAAACCGTGACAGGAAGGTCCTGCAAAAGCCGATGCACCCGCCAGAACCCTGTGCGGCTGCCGTATTCGTAAATGGATTCCATGTTCCAGTGCCTTTGCCCCGGCCAAGGGGCCGCACCAGTGATTTCGGAAAGAAACGCCTCGGATGCGGCATCCCCGTGCAAAACGTTGTTCTCGCCGCCTTCCTCATAGTTCAGGACAATCTGAACTGCGATTTTGGCCCCGTTTGGCCAGTTTGCGTTTGGCACTTGCCGGCCATAGCCGGTCATGTCTCGTGGATACCGCGTCACATCAATTTCCCTCTTGCTGAAAAGACGAATAACCCAAACAATCACCTATGTTTTTCAAAAAATACTGTAAGCAGTCTTTTGACAGACTGCCTTTGCCTGCCGCGAAGGTATTGCAATAGTAACAGCAATACTTAGCGAGAGGTGCAAATGGCCGGTTACCTTACAACACATGTCCTGGATACGGCGCGGGGCTGCCCTGCCAGTGGGATGAAGATCGAGTTGTTCCGGATCAACGGAACAGACCGCACGTTGCTGAAAACTCTGCTCACCAACGAGGACGGCCGCACCAATGAACAAATCCTTCCCGAGGCCGAGTTCTCGACGGGCGAATACGAGTTGATGTTTCATGCGGGCGAATACCTCGACACCACTGGCGTGCCACCTGAAAGCCCGCGTTTTCTGGACTTGATCCCGATCCGGTTCGGGATGTCCGAACACGCCCACTATCATGTTCCGCTGCTACTTTCGCCTTTCAGCTACGCGACCTATCGCGGCAGCTGAGCGTTGCACCGCGTGATCCTGTAGACTGACATTGTATTGTTATTTTTGATACTGCTTGATCTTTCGTAGCAATACCCGATGAAACCTCTGTCGCCTAGAGTGCCAAAGAACTTGGATATGTAGGAGCAACGCCATGTATGACCTGGCTGTTTTGTGGGAGTGGATGGCCTTTTCCGTCCGCTGGCTGCATGTGATCACAGCGATGGCGTGGATCGGCGCGTCATTCTATTTTATCGCTCTCGACCTTATGCTTAAGCCCAACCCTGCCTTGCCAGAAGGCGCCTATGGCGAAGAGTGGGAGGTGCACGGGGGCGGGTTCTATCACACCGTCAAATATCTTGTCGCACCTGCACGTATGCCCGAGCACCTGACCTGGCATAAATGGCAGAGCTACACGACATGGCTTTCGGGCGCGGCCTTGCTCATGATCATATATTGGGTCGGGGGCGAGTTGTTCCTGCTTGATCCAACCAAAGCGGACCTGGCGTTGTGGCAGGGGATATTGATCTCGGGCGGGTCACTGACCATCGGCTGGCTGCTTTACGACCAGATGTGCAAATCGCGCCTGAGTGAGCGACCCACCGCGCTGATGCTGTTGCTGTTCGTGATTCTGGTGGCCATGTCCTGGGGTTACAATCAGATCTTTACCGGCCGTGCCGCGCTTTTGCACCTGGGTGCGTTCACCGCAACCATCATGACGGCAAATGTGTTTTTCCAAATCATGCCCAACCAGCGGATCGTGGTGGAAGACCTCAAGGCGGGTCGGACGCCGGATGCCAAATATGGAAAGATCGCCAAGGTGCGGTCGACGCACAACAACTACCTGACGTTGCCCGTCGTGTTCCTGATGCTGTCAAACCATTATCCTCTGGCCTTTGGCACCCAGTTTTCATGGATCATCGCCAGCCTGATCTTCCTGACCGGCGTGACCATCCGCCACTACTTCAACACGATGCACGCGACCGGGAAAGGGCCGCACTGGACCTGGGGTGTCACTGTCATCCTCATGATCGTGATCGCATGGCTGTCTTCTGTCAGAACCGGCGAAACATGGGAAGACGCCGAAGCAAGGGCGCTGACATCTTACGAAAAAAAATTTGCGTCGGCTGCGGGGTTTGAAGAAGCCTATGACACTGTGCTGGGCAATTGTTCGATGTGCCATGCCCGCGAGCCGGTTTATGGCACCATGAAATGGGCCCCCAAGAAGGTTTATCTTGAAACACCCGGCGATGTTGCCCGGCACGCCGACCAGATTTACCTGCAGGCCGGGATCAGCCATGCAATGCCGCCACCTTCAGCGGTTCAAATGGACGTAGAAGCGCGCCAAACCATCATCGCATGGGTGCGCGAGGTCAGAGGGCAGTAGGATTTTCGCAGGACGTCCTGTCCTTCGCTTCCTACCCCCTGCCGCGGGACAAATACCCAGTTTCTGCCGCTCAAACAAAGCAGAGCGCGCAAGACCTGATGCCGCCCCCGGCCTAGCGCGATGGCGGGGTCAGCCATTGGGCCGACATGCCAAAATTCGAGTTCTTCAACTCTTGCTTGGCAATCGCCTGCAAATGCACCTCGTCCGGACCATCTGCATATCGTAGCGCGCGTGCCCAGGTATAGCTGTCGGCCAGCGGTGTATCCGGGGTCATGCCCATCGCCCCAAAGACCTGCATCGCGCGATCCGTGACAGCAGCATGCACATTGGGTGCCACCACCTTGATCAATGAAATCTCTCGGAACGCTTCTTTGGCGCCCACCAGATCAATCTTCCAGGCTGCTTTCAGGGTCAGCAACCGCGCCTGTTCAATCTCTAACCGGGACTTGGCGATCCACTCGCGGATCACGCCCTGTTCTGCAAGCTGCTTGCCAAACGCTTTCCGCTCCTGCGCGCGTTCGACCATCAGGTTAAGCGCCATTTCCGCCGCACCGATCGAACGCATGCAATGGTGGATGCGACCGGGACCAAGCCGGGCCTGCGCCAGAGCGAACCCGCTGCCTTCCTCGCCCAAAAGATTGCTGACCGGAACGCGCACATCCTTGAAGATCAACTCGGCATGGCCTTCGGGGTCGTGCATGTTCAGAATGGTGGGGTTGCGAACAATCTCAAAACCGGGCGTGTCCTTCGGGACAATGACCATGCTCTGTTGTTTGTGCCGATCCGCATTGGAATCCGTTTTACCCATGACGATAAACAATCTGGTGTTCGGGTGGCAGGCGTTTGTGATGAACCACTTGCGGCCATTGATGACGTATTCATCCCCCTCACGCCGTATCGAAGTGGTAATATTGGTCGCGTCCGAACTGGCCACATCCGGTTCAGTCATCGCAAAAGAGGATCGGATTTCACCGTTCAACAGCGGCACCAGCCATGTCTCGCGCTGTTCCGGAGTAGCAAACATGTGCAACAGTTCCATGTTGCCGGTATCCGGCGCACTGCAATTGAACACTTCCGAAGACCAGGCCACCTGCCCCATAAGTTCGGCCAGCGGCGCATATTCCAGATTGCTCAGCCGGGTGCCGGGTTCATCGTCGCGCAGGCTGGGCAGGAACAAGTTCCACAACCCTTCGGCCCGGGCCAACGCCTTGAGATCTTCCATAAACGAAACCGGGAAACTGCCTGCCGCCATTTCTTCTTTGTGATCGCGTATGCGCGGGTAGATATGCGCCTCCATAAACGCTTTCAGGCGGTCATACATTTCCGTGGCGCGCGGCGATGGGGCAAAATCCATGGCGGTTCCTTCCGGTGCGTTGTGGCGGT
Source organism: Ruegeria sp. AF5 (assembly GCF_056541905.1). Lineage (NCBI taxonomy): Bacteria > Pseudomonadati > Pseudomonadota > Alphaproteobacteria > Rhodobacterales > Roseobacteraceae > Ruegeria > Ruegeria sp. AF5. The sequence continues at coordinate 22,351 of NZ_JBQFYZ010000023.1, read as the reverse complement.
GATGTCCTCAAACTCTGCTCGCGCCAGAACGGCCGCCAAGGCACTGTCTTCTGGTGAGTTTAATCCGGCGCTTGATTACGCTCAGTTTGCGCAATCATTCCGATATGAAAAGAGGAAAATACCAATACCGCAACCTGCCGGCGTGAAACGTCAGGTCATTGCTCTCAGAACCGGGTGGACTAACAATACCTAAGGGGATGATCGGGCCGCATCGGAGATTTGCACCGCCGGGCGAGCTTCTCATCGCCCGCGCCCGGAATTGCCTCTCAACCCGCCTTTGGTGTTCACACTGAACTAGACCGGTGGTTTGAGGCCCAGCTGTTTCACGGCGGCACCTGCCGTCTGAACCCAACGCTCTTTCAGTGCGTTGTTGCCATTGTGGCGCAAGCCCAGCGATTTCAGAAGCTCAAACCGTTTCAGATCATCGCCACCAAAGGACACAGCGACACGGGGCCACCAATAGTTAACCGCGTCCTGCATCTGCTCTGTCTCTCCGTTCCTGGAAAGCTTTACAGCACCTTCCAACGCCAACGCGCCATGATGGGCTTCGACCGGGGCGATGCTGCGGAAAGCTTCAGCCAACGGTTGATAGGAAACCATTGAAAACTCGGCCAGTTGTTCCATGACCGCACGGCTCATCAGCATGTTCATGATGACCGCGTCGGTCCAGCCCGAGATCGGATAATTGAATACGGCAAGGCGCATGTCATGTGCGCTGCGGGTCGCGCCGATATCTGCGTCACGATTCAAGCGAGCCGTCCACGGATGATGTGTGGCATATCTCTCGGTATCGGCCCCAAACTCACCCATTATCCTGAGAACCTGATCGGCGTGATCCGTTTTCTCAAGAACAATCCTGGCGGCTGCGATCCGTTCCTTGATGCCCGGCCCCTGATTGATGATGTCGGCGAATCCGGCAGCACCGGCAAGTTCGCTGTCCACGAACGTGGCCATCAGCTTCATGAGTTCGGCGCGGTAGCGTGGCGGAACATTGGTTGGGTTGGTCAGCACACCGCCTGCGGCCAGATAGCTGTCGAGTGTCATGGTGTCAGTCATCGGTCTTCTCCCTTTACTGGTCGTAGTCCACGACCACGCGGTCGGTAACCGGATAAGCCTGACAGCTCAGCACATAGCCTTTTTCAACCTCGTAATCCTCTAGCGCGTGATTGGCGAGCATCTCGACCTCGCCTTCCAGAACGCGGCAGCGGCAGGTTGAACAGACACCGGCCTTACAGGCGTATGGGGCGTCCATGGCATTTTCCAAGGCTGCGTCCAGAATGGATTGGTCCTTGGGCAGAGTTATCGTCTGAGTGGACCCATCAAGAGTAATTGATGCACTGGTTTGGTTCGCCTGCGTGCCCGAATCTGCCGCACCTTCCTTGCGTTTGGCCCGGCCCGGCTGAGCGCTGGCAAAGAGTTCAAACTTGATCTGCCTGTCGTCAAGACCATGCGCGCGCAGCGCGGCAGCGATCCCCAGCATCATCGGCTCGGGACCGCAGATAAAAGCTGTGTCCACGTTCTGAATATCGACCCAATGTTCGAACAAGTCAGCGCATTTTTCCTGCGTCACCAGACCGGTGAACAGGTCGATCTCCTGTGCATCCGCCTCAAGAATATGGATTACGTTCAGGCGGCCCATATAGAGGTTTTTCAGGTCTTCCAGCTCCTCGCGGAACATGATCGTGTTGATACCCTTGTTGGCGTAGATCAGCGTAAAGCGGGATTTGGGTTCGCGGGTCAGTGTTGTCTTCAGGATCGACAGAACCGGCGTGATGCCAGAGCCGCCAGCGAAGCCAAGGTATTGTTTATCTGCATTCGCATCGATCGGAGTGTGAAAGCTGCCCATCGGTGGCATCGCCTGCACTACGTCCCCGACGTTAAGCTCGGAATTGGCCCAACTGGAGAATGCACCGCCCTCGACACGTTTGATCCCGACTTGCAGTACCCCGTCATCCTTGCCCGCACAAATGGAGTAGGACCGGCGCAGCTCTTCTCCGTCAAAGTCGCGGCGAAACGTCAGGTATTGGCCTGCGGTGAAATCGAACTGATCCGCCGCGCCGTTGACAGGCTCAAGCGTCACGACAACCGCATCGCGGATGGTTTTGTGGATGTCGGTGACTTTCAGGTCATGAAAACGTGCCATCCGGTGCTCCTCCTCAGATGCACTTGAAATAGTCAAAGGGTTCCAGACAGTCGGTGCAGCGCCAATGGGCCTTGCACGGGGTCGAACCGAACTGGCTGACCTTTTCAACTGCTTTACTGCCGCAATGCGGGCAGCGCTCTGGCCCGCCCGCCGGTTGTGGCGGGGCGATGCCAAACTCTTCCAGCTTGGCGCGGCCTTTTTCGCTCAGCCAATCGGTTGTCCAGGCTGGAGAGATGCAGGTTTCGATCCGCACGTCTTTGACGCCGTGATCGTGCAAAGCGGTTTCGATATCCATGCTGATGACGGATGTTGCCGGACAGCCCGAATAGGTTGGTGTGACCGTCACGAGCAGCGTTTCGGCATCCCAACGCACATCGCGCACGATCCCGAGATCGACAACCGAGATTACCGGAATCTCGGGATCCGGTACGGCATCCAGCCAATCCCAGATCTGGTCGGTCGAGTGGCGTTGCATCACATGTTACCAGCTTGCACCGGGGTATGCGCGCTGCAACCACTGCATCTGGGTCAAAAGGTGCCCCAGGTGTTCTGTATGCATGCGCCCGTCCCGCCCGCCTTTGTGGGCAAATCGGCTTTCCGGAAGGGTCAATGTCGCCTTGGCCAGAACCCGTTTGACCAGCGCATCATATTCTTCGCGCAGATCGGCCGGGTTCGGCGCAATCCCGGCCGCAGCCATCTGAGCGTCGATGTCATCGCTGACAAACATCTCGCCCACATAGGGCCAGAGGTAATCCAGTGCTGCCTGCATCCGGGTGTGGCTTTCTTCGGTTCCATCACCCAGACCTACGACCGTTTCTGCCGAACGCTCCAGATGATAGGCGACTTCCTTGCTGGCTTTGGCAGCAATCGCGGCGACACGATCGTCAGAGGATGTCAGAAGACGGCCGAGCATGATCGAATGCCAGGCATCGAACAGGAACTGGCGCATCAGGGTGCGGCCGAAATCACCGTTCGGAACCTCGACCAACAACACATTGCGGAAATCCCACGCGTCGCGCAGAAATGCCAGATCATCGGCGGTTTTGCCGCCGCCTATCTCTCCGGCAAGGCCAAGCCACATCTGGGTCTGCCCAATCAGGTCCAGCGCCGTGTTGGCCAGTGCAATATCCTCCTCCAACACTGGCGCGTGGCCGCACCATTCGCTGACGCGATGGCCCAGGATCAGGGTATTGTCCCCCATCCGCAGCAGGAACTGCTGAAACGCTTCGTCGCGGGTCATCACATCGCCCCCACTTCTTCGGGGATGTCGAAAAAGGTCGGGTGTCGGTACACTTTGCTTTCGCTGGGCTCATACAACGGACCTTTGTCACTGGGCGACGAGGCCGAGATGTTGTTGGCTTCTACCACCCAAATCGAGACGCCTTCGTTGCGGCGGGTATAGACGTCGCGTGCGTTCTTGATCGCCATTTCCGCGTCCGGGGCATGCAGCGAGCCGACATGTCGGTGGCTCATCCCATGTTGACCGCGGATGAAGATTTCCCACAGGGGCCATTCGGTATTCATCGGGTTTCCTCCTCAGGGTAAGCTTATTCGGCAGCCAGATTGCCGGCCTGTTTCTTGCGGGCGTGGGCCAACAGCCCGTCACGCACCCATTTGCCGTCATCCCAAGCCTTGTTGCGCGCCGCCAGACGGTCGACGTTGCAGGGGCCGTTGCCCTTGATCACATCGAAGAATTCCGACCAATCCGGCTCTGAGAAATCGTAATGCCCGCGCTCTTCGTTCCACTTCAGGTTCGGGTCGGGGATTGTCAGTCCCAGATATTCGGCCTGTGGGACGGTCTGGTCGACGAATTTCTGGCGCAGCTCATCATTGGTGTTGATCTTGATCTTCCAAGCCATCGACTGCGCGGAGTGGACAGAATCCTTGTCGGACGGTCCAAACATCATCAACGACGGGTACCAGAAGCGATTCATCGCGTCCTGCGCCATCTTGCGCTGCTCGGGCGTGCCTTCGGCCATTTTGCGGATCGCGTCATAGCCTTGGCGCTGATGGAAGCTTTCTTCCTTGCAGATGCGGATCATGGCGCGTGAGTACGGCCCGTAAGACGTTCTTTGCAGCGGCACTTGATTCATGATTGCAGCGCCATCGACCAGCCATCCGACCGCGCCAATATCCGCCCAGTTCAGCGTCGGGTAATTGAAGATCGACGAGTATTTCATGCGACCGTCCAGCAGCATCTCGGTGATCTCATCGCGGCTGACACCCAGTGTTTCGGCCGCACAATAAAGGTAGAGCCCATGGCCGGCTTCATCCTGCACCTTGGCCAGAAGGATCGCCTTGCGTTGCAGCGTCGGCGCACGCGTGATCCAGTTCCCTTCGGGCAATTGCCCGACGATCTCGGAATGCGCGTGCTGTCCGATCTGGCGGATCAGCGTCTTGCGATACCCCTGAGGCATCCAGTCCTTGGGTTCAATCTTGATATCCGCGTCGATCCGCGCCTGAAATTCAGCAAGCTTTTCAGGATCATCGTTTGACGCCTCGGATTCTACCATCTGAGCATACATGTCCCGCCTCCTCCGTTACACGCGTTCAAGAATAAGTGCAGCGCCTTGCCCGACGCCGACGCACATTGTGCAAAGCGCATAGCGCCCTTTGGTGCGTTTCAGTTGGTACGCTGCGGTCAACACAAGTCGGGCGCCGCTCATTCCCAATGGATGACCAAGGGCGATTGCACCGCCATTCGGGTTCACATGAGCTGCGTCATCGGGCAGGCCAAGCTCTCGCAGCGTTGCCAGACCTTGCGACGCAAACGCCTCGTTCAATTCGATCACATCCATCTGGTCGATGCTCAGCCCCGCGCGCGCCAAAACCTTTCGGCTGGCAGGAACCGGACCAATACCCATGACCCGAGGCTCGACGCCCGCGACAGACATACCAACCACACGGGCAATCGGGGTCAAACCATTCTTTGCCACTGCCACTTCATTCGCCATCAGGATCGCGGCGGCACCGTCATTCACGCCCGAGGCATTCCCAGCGGTCACTGTTTTCTCCGGCCCGTTCACACCCTTGAGGCCCGAGAGTTTTTCCGCTGTGGTTCCCGGGCGAGGATGTTCATCCGTATCGACAACAATCGGATCGCCCTTGCGCTGCGGAATTGAAACCGGTGTGATTTCCTCTTGGAACACGCCTGCCGCGTGCGCCGCAGCCCATCGTGCCTGACTGCGCGCGGCAAAGGCGTCCTGGTCTTCACGGCTGATCCCATAATCTTCAGCGACATTGTCAGCCGTTTGCGGCATGGAATCGACGCCATACTGCTGCTTTAGCCTTGGGTTCACAAAGCGCCAGCCAATCGTGGTGTCGTAAACCGCATTGCTGCGCGTAAACGCCGACGTCGCTTTGGGCATTACAAACGGTGCGCGCGACATGCTTTCCACGCCACCCGCAACAGCAAGATCATAATCGCCTGCCTTGATACCACGCGCCGCCATTCCGACAGCATCCATACCACTGGCGCACAAGCGGTTTATCGTTGTTCCCGGCACGTCCGTCGGCAATCCAGCAAGCAGTGCCGCCATCCGGGCAACGTTGCGATTGCTCTCTCCTGCCTGGTTGGCATCGCCATAAATGACGTCATCCACACTGGTCCAGTCGACTTGCGGGTTGCGCGCCATCAGGGCCGCCAGCGGGATAGCCGCCAGATCATCCGTGCGAACCGATGAAAGCGCACCACCATACCGCCCAATCGGGGTGCGGGTTGCGTCGCAGATGAAGGCGTCCATCAATTGGGTCTCCTGTTGGAACACAAGTCATTAACCGTCTGGTCGGTTAATAAATGCTCAATCGATTCGGCGCAAGCATTATGTTACCACGTAATCGCTTCTGTCAGCTTTCTGTAACATTAAATGGCACTTCTTTCACATCCGTCTTCCAACCCCCAAGAGCGCCATCCCGAGCTCGGCAAAAAACGAGTCAACCACCCGCCGCAGATTCCAGCGTTGCAAGATCCGGTTTGGACAATTGTCCCAGCAGTCGGGACACCGCCGCGCGACACTCCGCGCCTTTCCAATCGGCGGGCAAAAAGGCCGGAGGCAAGGATGGGTGGCGCAAGACCAAACGACGCCACCCATGCACAATCAATACGCGCAGCACCGCTATTTTAAGCGGATCGCCGACGCCATCGACAGGCAGCATTTGCTCGGTGATCTGAATGGAGTGCAAGAACTGATCATAGGCAGACTTCAGCACTTCAGGGCCACAAAGGTCGCGCAGCCAGCCGGGGATCGAAATAGCGCTGCTTTCAACACCCAACAATTCTTCAAGGTTCTCCGGGACGGGTCCTGCCGACATGGCTGTTGTGTGGTTAACTGAAATATAGTCTCCAGTAAGCATCAGATCTGCCAGCTCTTTTCGCGAACTTTCTGAACTGCTGGCGACAAGCACATGCCAGGTTTCTGGCGTATTCGTCTCGCTGGAATAGATGCGCGGGGCAGCGGCGGCGCTTTGACTGCGGCCATATTCGGTCAGTCTGTGCACGCTGTTTCGCCCGACCCGTGTGCTTTCGATCCAGCCTTCCTTGCGCAGCCTGTGCAGCGCAACACGCGTGGCTTCGGCCTTGATCCCCGCAAGGTTGGTCAGCGCTGTGATCAGCGCGCCGCTAACCTGGTCAGACCCGCTTTGGGCCAGATCACCGAATATCGTGACCAGAACTGACCACACACGTTGCGTGCCAGTTGTGGTCAACTGGCTGACGCAGGTTTCGAACCATTCTGGAGCCGTATCTTTCATAAGCACAGTATAATCGGGCCGGAGGGAAATGCCATCCAGCCCCTGCGCACCTGCACTTGTGCCTAGTAGGCAACCATGGTCAGCAACTCGTATTCTGCGACCAGCTCATCATCCTGCTGTGTCAGGGTAACGTGCCAGCGAACCTCGCCGTAGTCATCATTGCGCTTGGTCTTGTGCTTGACCGTCAAACGCACCTTGATGGTGTCGCCAGCCTCGACCGGTTTCATGAAACGCAGCCCGTCAAGACCGGTATTTGCCAAAACCGGCCCCTCGTTCGGTTCGACGAACAATCCGGCTGCGAAAGACAACAGCAAGTACCCATGTGCTACCCGGCCCGGGAAGAACGGGTTACGTTCCGCCGCTGCCTGATCCATATGTGCATAGAAGGTATCACCGGTGAAATTGGCGAAGTGTTCAATGTCCTCCATGGTGATGGTTCTCGGCGCCGTGTAAAGGGTCTCACCAATCGACAGATCGTGAAACCGGCGGGTAAAGGGATGAGCAGGACCTTCGATTTCGGTCGCGCCAGGCACCCATTTCCGGCCAATCGCTGTCAGCAGATCGGGCGAACCCTGAATGGCGGTGCGCTGCATATAGTGTTTCACACCCCGTACCCCGCCCATTTCTTCGCCGCCACCGGCGCGTCCCGGACCGCCATGAACCATGTGCGGCAGAGGTGAGCCATGACCGGTGGATTCCTTCATCGAGTCGCGGTTGTTGAAATACAGACGCCCGTGATAAGCCCCTGATCCCATGGCAACCTGTCGCGCAACCTCGGGATCATGGGTGATCACCGACGCCACCAGAGAGCCCTGCCCCCGGTTCGCCAGTTCGATGGCATGGTCAAGATCGCGATACCCCATCACTGTGCTGACCGGACCAAAGGCTTCAGTGTCGTGCACACGCTGCGCCGCGTCAGGATTAGCGCAATGGAAGAGCATGGGCGGCAGGAACGCACCCTTTTCGGCATCAGCGCCCTCAACCGCGAAATCATCGGGGTTGCCGAAGACACGCTCGGCCTCTTGGCCGAGAATGGCGGCCTTTTCCAGAACATCACGCTTCTGACCGTTCGAAACCAACGCACCCATGCGGGTGGTTTCCAGCTTTGGGTCGCCAATGGTCGTTTTCGCCAGACGTGCCGACAACGCGTCAATTACCACCTGTACCTGCGGTTCGGGCGCGATGATCCGACGGATTGCGGTGCATTTCTGCCCTGCCTTCGTGGTCATCTCGCGCTGGACTTCCTTCACGAAGAGGTCAAATTCCGGCGTGCCCGGCGCGGCATCGGGGCCAAGGATCGAACAGTTCAGGCTGTCCTGTTCCGCAACAAAACGCACCGAGTTCTCAAGGATCACCGGGTTGGAGCGCAGTTTCAGGGCTGTATCAGCGGATCCGGTAAAGCTGACCACGTCCTGCATGGTCAGACGGTCCAGCATGCCACCCAAACCACCCGAGACCAACTGCAATGCACCCGCTGGCAAGATGCCGGACTCAAGCATCAACCTGACACACAGCTCGGTCACATAACACGAGCTTGTGGCGGGTTTTACAATCGCCGGAACGCCCGCCAGAAGGGTTGGGGCAAGCTTTTCCAGCATCCCCCAAACCGGAAAATTGAACGCGTTGATGTGAATTGCCACACCTTGCAGCGGGGTGCAGATGTGCTGCCCCAAGAAAGTGCCGTTGCGCGAAATCTGCTCGACATCGCCATCCAGATAGACATGTCCGTCCGGCATTTCACGACGGCCTTTTGCGGCAAAGACAAACATCGTTCCGATGCCGCCGTCGATATCAATCATATGATCCGATTGCGTCGCACCGGTGTTGAAAGACAAATCATACATCGCCTGCTTGTGCTGACCCAAATGGACGGACAGCGCCTTGAGCATTTTGGCCCGTTCATGGAACGTCATTTTGCGCAGTGCCGGCCCCCCGACATTGCGCGCATAGTCCAACATCCCCTGAACATCTAAAGCATTGTTACCCGCTGTGGCGATAATCTCGCCGGTCACAGCGCTAGCTATCGCGCGGGCACCCTCGCCGGGCGAAACCCACTCACCGGCTGCAAAGCTGGAAATCTGTTGGATAGTCATGAGCGTCTCCTCATCTTTGTCGCGATCCCCGCGCTGCCACAAGCCGGTCTCGTGAAATCATATTTTAAACCGTACGGTCGGTCAATAAATTACCAAGCATTTTTCCTAAGCCGGGTTATTCAGACCCGCGCGGGTAAACGTGCAAACCCCCGAAACCGGATACGCCCGCCCCGTTCGGCGCCGTCGGTGATGTGGTAGTCTGGAAAACGGGCCAAGAACCGGCCCACAGCCACCCGGCCCTCCAGACGCGCGAGGGTCAGACCAACGCAGGTATGAGGCCCTCCGGCAAAGGCGTGATGCTTGTTGGGGCGTCTGTCCAAGATCATCTCGTCGGGCCGGTCAAACTGCCGTGGATCGCGGTTGGCCGCACCGATACACAGATGAACATCGGTACCAGCCGGAATGGTTTGACCGTGGAACGTTACATCAACGATGGTCAGGCGATTGCCGAACTGGTTCGGGCTTTCCAGCCGCAGAAACTCGTCCACAGCCGGAACGATCAGGTTCGGGTCAGCCAGCAACTCCGCCCGCTTGTCGCGGTGCCGGTCCAACAGCTCCAATGCGTTGCCGATCAGGTTCGTTGTCGTCTCATGCCCCGCATTCAGGATGAATATGCAGTTCTGATACAGCTCTACCTCGGTCAGGCCACCATCCGTGTCGTCCTGGATCAGCCGGGTGAGGACATCCGTTGCCGGATCTCCGGGGTTGGCGCGGCGATCCCCGATGATATTCCGCAGGAAGTCCTTGAAGTCCGAGACCGAGCGATTACCCCACTCTTCCTGCTCTGGCGTCAATTGCGGCTCCAACGCACCAAGAATGGCCAGAGACCAATCGCGCAATGGCCCGCGTTCGGATCGTGGTATACCCAGCAGATTGCCGATGATCTCGATCGGGATTGCCCCGGCAAAATCCTCGATCAGTTCGACATTGCCTTTGACCTGCATCTCGTCGAGCAGCCCATCGACAAGCTGAATCAGACCCGGTTCCATTTGCGCTAACGCGCGCGGGTTCATCGCCCCGACCATCACCTTGCGAACACGGGTGTGCAGCGGCGGGTCATTAAACACCAAACTGGTGGTGTGGTGTTCATACAAGGGGCTGTCGACCCCGTATTTGGGACCAAATACCGCTTTCTTGTCCGATATGAATCGCGAGGTGTCCCGGTAAACAAGGTCCAGATCCTCGTATCGGGACAGGATAACCGATCCGTCACGTTGCCAGCAGACGGGCGTATCTTCGCGCATAACGGCGTAGGCAGGATAGGGGTCTGTGTGAAACCCGTCCGGAAGCGCGGTCAGAGAGAACATCAGTGCCCCATCGCCCCCATTTGTTCAGGCAGAACCAACACTAACCATGGCACCAGAACGATCAGGGCCAGCCGGAAGATATCCGCTACCCAGAACGGAGTAACACCCTTGAAGATTGTTCCTGTTGACACATCTCCGACCACGCCTTTCAGAATGAAAACGTTCAATCCGACGGGTGGAGTGATCAGGCTGATTTCGGTCACGACAACCACAACAATGCCGAACCAGATCGGGTCATACCCCAACGACGTGACCAGCGGGAAAAAGATCGGCACTGTCAGCAGCAGCATCGACAGGGATTCAAAGACGCAACCCAAAATGATGTAGATCCCAAGGATCATCAGGATCACCACAAAAGGTTCAACGTCATAGGCCGTAACCAACGCGATGAGCGCTTCGGGCAGACCGGCAAGGTTGATGAAATTCGAAAAGATCTGTGCCCCGATCAGAACCGAGAACAATGCCGCGGCGGTATAGGTGGTTTCCTTCAGCACCTCAAAAGTCGACCCCAAAGTAAGCCCGCCTCGTGACAGCGCGATCAGGAAAGCGCCCATTGCGCCCATGCCTGCCGCCTCGGTCGGGCTGAAGGTCAGGTTCAGTGGATGAAAATCGAATGCACCGTACAATCCGCCAATCACCAGAAAGAACAGCAGCAATACGGCCCAGACTGAGCGCACCGCCGACAGACGCTCGGCCCAGCCGTGACGTTCACCCGCCGGTCCCGACTCGGGTTTGCGTGCGACGGTCCAGCGCACGGCGAGCAGGTAGAACAGAATGCCAAGCAGGCCGGGAATGATACCCGCAACGAAAAGTTTCCCAATCGAGGTTTCGGTCAGCAGCCCGTAGATGACCAGGATCACCGACGGCGGAATAAGAATTCCAAGTGTGCCGCCCGCTGCAATCGATGCTGTCGACAGCTCGTCGGAATAGCCATAGCGGCGCATCTCCGGCATTGCGACCTTGGACATGGTGGCCGCCGTTGCCAGAGACGAGCCGCAAATGGCTGAAAAGCCTCCGCATGCCGCAACCGTCGCCATGGCGATACCACCCCGAAAATGGCCCAGAAAAGCGTTTGAAACTGCGTAAAGCTCACGCGCAAGCCCACCCTTGTTCACGAATAGGCCCATAAGGATGAACAGCGGGACCACCGACAGGCCGTAATCCTGCGCGGTGTCGGTGATCTGACGACCCACCATCGACATCGCGGCCTTTAACCCGCGCTCGGACAGAATGCTGCCGCCGCGTTCATAGGCAAAGCCAAGCGTTCCGACCAATCCCATTGCAAACACGATAGGCAAGCGCACCAGCACAAGAACAAGAACAAGAACAAAACCGATCAGCGCAGCGGTCATTGGGGGTGCTCCGACAAGGTATGGGGGGCAAAGAAGTGCAAGAAGCCGGTGATGATCATTGCAACAGCGGTGATCGCTATGAACCCCGAGATAAACCAGCCTACATAGAAGACTGGGATCGAAAGATATTCCGTGACGTCCCCGTAATCCCGCGCACGTTCAGCCAATACCCAAACACGCTGAATCGGCCAATAAAGCATGATGCCAGAGAACAGATATACAATCGCATCACGTACCCGACTTAACCGCAGGCGTGAAAACAGCCCATCCGTCAGATCCACAGCGATTTGACCCTTGCCTGCTGAGATCATCGGCAAGACCGAGAACACGAGGACGGCCATCAGGATCCGGGTCAGTTCCGTGGCCGCCTCGATCGGGGCATTGAATACAGATCGTAGGATGACATCAAAGAAAGTCATCACCATCAAGATGAACAGCGCGGCACAGGCCAGCAGCGTAGGCACGATACTGACGCGACGCGCAAAGGTCACGAGAGATTGCATAACGGGTCCCCAGCGGGTGAAATCGGCCGGCGGATCGCGTCCGCCAGCCAGTCTGCGTTATTGCGCAGCCATTTCATTTACGATCATGTCATAGGCGGCCTGGGCGTCGATGCCTGTGCCATTGACTTCGTCGATAACCTTGGCGCGTACATCCGCAGCAATCGCATTGAACTTTTCCAGATCTTCAGCGGATGCGGCATGGATCGCGTTGCCTTCGGTGCCTTCGGTTTCTTCCCGGCCGATCGCATCGATCTCATCCCAGATCTTGCCAATCTCGCGGCTCAGCGGTTCTCCGAAAACGTTTTCTTCCAGCGCTGCCTGCAGATCGGCGGGCAAGTCAGCGAAGGTGTCCTCGTTCATGATAAAGGCAAAAGAACCGCGATACAGGCCGCCAGGGACCTCATAAACGTTCTGGGCCACTTCCGTCAGCTTGAAACCTTTGCGGGATTCAAAGGGCATGACGACGCCGTCTGCGGCCTTGGAGGCCAGGGTTTCATACACTTTCGGTGCAGGAACCTGGATACCGGTTGCACCCAACGCCGTGCCCACGTCACCGCCAACACCGCCAGGGATGCGAACCTTGAGGCCCGAGACTTCGTCCAGAGACGTCACCGGGCTGCTGGAATGGAGCTGAGCCGGACCATGCGTGTGCAAGGCGATCACTTTCACGCCACGGTGTTCATCCGCAGCCTTCAAATGCGCGTCATATGCGCGCCAATATGCGACCGACGCAGCCTCGGCCGAGCCTTCATATCCGGGCAGTTCGATCATCTTGGTGGTGACAAACCGACCCGGCTGATAGCCGTGGAATATGATCGAGGCATCTGCAGCACCATCCATAATCAGGTCCATCTGCGCGGGGGGCGGGGCAAGGCCCAACTTCAGCTCGGCGGTGACCTGACCACCGGTGGCCTCTTCGATCATCTCGACGAATTTCGGCCACATCTTGGCATTGATGCCATGGGTCGGCGGGGCCCAGCTGGAAATGGTCAGCGTATAGTCTGCTGCAAGCGCCACTGTACCTGAAACGGCCAGTGCAGCTGAGGCAAGAAGTGTGCTCAACCTTGTGAATTTCATAGTTCTGTCTCCTCCCTGTGAAACATGAGTCAAGAATGCGTTAATGGTCACTTTTGTAACCATCAACTTGTTAATTGTCTCCAAGACAGCCCGCGACGCGCCATGAACCGGGGCTTTCCTTGGCTACGGTTTCCATCATTGCGTGCGACGTGTTGGCTCCGATTTCCTTGCAATAGTTCATCGGCCCGCCGCGCCAGCGCGGAAAGCCGTAGCCGTGAATTTGAACCATATCGACGGCTTCCGCGGACTCGGCGATCCCCTGCTGAATGATCAACGCGCCCTCGTTGGCCAGCACCGCCAAGATGCGCGACACGATTTCGTCCTGCGCGTATGCCCGCCGCGTTATGCCCTGTTCAGCCGAGTAGGACTCGATCAACGCCTCCACTTCGGGATCGCGGATCGGTTCGCGATGATCCACTTCATAGCGATACCATCCTTTGCCTGTGCGTTGGCCAAGACGACCCATCTCGCAAAGTTGGTCAGCGATCGTCACATAGCGTTCGTTCGGGTCGCGGGTTGCGGCATTGCGTTTTCGGTTGGCCCAGGCGATTTGGAGGCCTGTCAGATCTTGCAGCTCGTAAGGCCCCATGGGCATCCCGAAAGCTCGCATTGCCTGGTCCACCTGATAAGGCAACGCCCCATCCGCCAGCAAATAATCAGCCTCGCGCCGATACGCAGCCAACATCCGGTTGCCGATAAAACCATCGCAGATGCCCGACAGGACAGAAACCTTGCGAAGCCTTTTTCCGAGCGCAAACCCTGTGGCGACAACTTCGGGCGAAGTTTGCGGCGTATGCACGACTTCCAACAGCTTCATGACATGGGCAGGGCTGAAGAAGTGCAGGCCAATGCACCGGGATTGATTTTCGATACCCGCGAAGATATCGACTGGGCTCAGGTAAGACGTGTTCGTGGCCAGAATCGCGTCACGCTGCATATGGCGGGCCAATTCTGCAAAAACCTGTTGCTTGACTGACAAGTCTTCAAACACAGCCTCGATCGCCAGCTGAGCGTTCGCAGCTTCGGAGTAGCTGTCCACAGCTCGAAACGCAGCAAGGCGTTCCCGCAGCTGTGCTTCGGACATCTTACCCCGCTTGACCGCCCTCTGTAGCAGCCCCTCAACCCGGCTACGGGCGGCGGCAGCTGCATCCAAATCTCTTTCAATCAAAGTAACAGACAGCCCGCCACTCAGGGCAGCGGTGGCGATCCCTGCGCCCATCAACCCGCCACCGACAACTGCGATCCGGCTGATATCGCGCGGAGTAACTCCGGCAATCATGGAAGGTCTGGCCACCTTGCGCTCGGCAAAAAAGGCGTACCGCAAGGCGCGGCTTTCAGAGTTTTGACGCAGAGCCAGATGGCGCGCACGCTCTTTCGGCTGTGCGGCAGCAAAGGGTTCGGACGACCAGCTGAGCGCGGTCAGGTTTTCCAGCGGTGATTGCTGACCCCTGGCGCGTTTTATCAAAGCCTGACGGCTCGTCTCCAGAAGGTCAGACGCGACTTCACCGACGGGCCATTGACTGACAGGTGCCGGGCGCTTTGGCAGGTTGGCGACAAAATCCAGAACAGCCGACATTGGGTTATCGGCAATCAGGTCAATTCCCCCGAGAATGGCCATTTCTTCGGCTTTCAGGATTTTACCCGAACAGGCGATGTCGACCGCCGCTTCCATTCCAACAAGGCGCGGCAATCGCTGCGTGCCCCCCGCCCCCGGGATCAGGCCCACATTGACTTCCGGCAGCCCAAAGCAGGTGCCCGGCGCTGCGATCCGCCACGCGCAGGCCATGGCAATTTCAAACCCGCCACCCAACACGTTGCCGTGCATACAGGCGATAAACGGCACATTACTGTCTTCGATCTTCTGAACAACATCAGGCAAATGCGGCTCAGCCGGAGCCGCGTCAAACTCGGACATATCACCGCCTGCGATGAATGTCCGACCGGCGCAGCACAGGACGGCAACCCGAGCTTTCTGAACTGCATCGATCGCGTCGGCCAGACCCTGCCGAACCCCCGTCGAGGTTGCGTTCACCGGCGGGTTGTCGACCGTGACCCAGGCCACGTCGCCCTTAAAGTCAACACTCACCAGCGACGGCTGCGACATTGGCAATCCCTTTGATCAGTCCAGATTCGGTTCGGGTTTATATATTGACCAACCGTTCGGTTAATGCAATGATTAAGTTGTCACGGGAACAGATGAGACAGCCATGAGCGATACGATCCTTGTACATGATCACGGAAACTGGGTTGAAATAACCCTGAACCGCCCCGACAAGCTGAACTCGTTCAATGAGGAGATGCATCTTGCCCTTCACGACGCGCTGAAGAATGCGCGCAAAAAAGGCGCCCGCGCGATTTTGCTGACCGGCGCAGGGCGCGGTTTTTGTGCGGGTCAGGACCTTGGAGACCGCGATCCCTCAAAAATGGATGGCCCGCCCGACCTGGGCAAAACTGTACGCACTTTCTATGCCCCTCTGGTTCGACTGATCCGGTCTTTGAATTTCCCGGTCGTTTGTGCCGTCAACGGCGTGGCCGCGGGCGCGGGCGCGAACCTTGCACTGGCCTGCGACATGGTTCTGGCCGGGGAAAGCGCGAAGTTCATCCAAAGTTTTTCCAAGGTCGGGTTGATCCCGGACACAGGCGGCAGCTGGCACTTGCCCCGATTGTTGGGCGAGGCGCGCGCTAAGGGGCTGGCCCTGACAGCAATGCCCCTAACCGCCAAACAGGCGGAAGACTGGGGGTTGATCTGGAAGGCGTTTCCCGATGATCAGCTGATGACCGAAGCACGCGCTCTTGCCACGCGACTCGCCAACGGCCCCACCCTTGGCTTGGGTCTGACCAAGCAGTGCATTCAAACAGCAGCCACCACATCCTTGTCCGATCAGCTTGAAATTGAAGCGGACGCAATGAAAACCTGCGGGGAAAGTGCTGATTACGCCGAAGGCGTGTCCAGTTTCCTCGAAAAACGCGCACCGCATTTTCAGGGAAGATAATGATGACCCCAAAAGAACGCGCCCAAAAATCCGCGGCAGCGATGTGGGCCAATGACGAAGCCAGTAAATGGTTCGGGATGGAGCTTGTCGAGGTCGATGAAGGGCGCGCTGTCCTGTCGCTGACTGTTGCGCCGCATCACTGTAACGGACACGGTATTTGCCATGGCGGCGTCACGCACGCTCTTGCTGACAGTGCTTTTGCCTTTGCCTGCAACAGCCGGAATGTTGCGACTGTAGGGCAGCATACAATGGTCAGCTATCTTGCACCGGGACGGAAAGGTGACCGCCTGACTGCCACCGCGACAGAAGTGAACCTGTCCGGTCGCAGCGGCATCTACGACGTCCGCGTCATCAATCAAGACAACACTCTGATCGCTGAGTTTCGCGGCATGTCCCGCGCTATTGGCGGCCAGAATTTTCAAGAATAGTTTCGTGACTGGAGGAGTTACGCGATGAAAGACCTTTCCCCCAACAAAGCGGACCTGGACCCGATCGAAATCGCCTCGATCGACGAAATTCGCGCCACACAGCTTGAGCGGCTGAAGTGGTCCGTGCGCCACGCCTATGAAAACGTTCCGATGTACAAACAGCGCTTTGACGAGGCTGGCGTGCATCCTGACGATCTTCAACAGCTTTCGGATCTGTCAAAGTTTCCGTTCACGTATAAAAACGACCTGCGCGACAACTATCCGTTTGGTCTTTTTGCGGTTCCGCGCAGCGAGATAATTCGCCTGCACGCGTCCTCCGGCACAACAGGCAAACCGACAGTGGTCGGCTACACAAAGAATGACATAGACAACTGGGCTGACCTTGGCGCGCGGTCTCTTCGCGCGTCTGGGCTGCGCAAGGGCGACATGGTTCACAACGCCTACGGCTATGGGCTGTTCACCGGTGGGCTAGGTGCCCATTACGGGATCGAACGCCTTGGCGCGACTGTCGTCCCTATGTCGGGCGGGCAAACCGAAAAGCAGGTCAATCTGATCAACGATTTCCGTCCTGACGGGATCATGGTTACACCCTCCTACATGCTCAATATCCTTGAACAGTTCCACAAGGCGGGTCTCGACCCACGTGAGAGCTCGCTGAAGGTTGGCGTTTTTGGTGCCGAACCCTGGACTGACGCGATGCGGGCCGAGGTCGAGGCAGCCTTCGACATGCACGCCGTCGATATCTATGGCCTGTCCGAGATCATGGGCCCCGGAGTCGCCAATGAATGCGTTGAAACAAAAGACGGACCTGTAATCTGGGAGGATCATTTCCTGCCGGAAATCATCGACCCGGCGACCGGAGAAGTCCTGCCCGATGGCGAAACCGGAGAATTGGTGTTCACGACACTGACCAAAGAAGGGCTGCCGATGATCCGCTACCGCACACGTGATCTGACGTGCCTGCTGCCGGGGACAGCAAGGTCAATGCGCCGGATGGCAAAAATTACAGGTCGCAGTGACGACATGATGATCCTGCGCGGCGTCAACGTCTTCCCCAGCCAGATCGAGGAACAGGTCATGGCAACGGGCGGTCTTGCCCCCTATTACCAGATCGAGCTCTACAAATCCGGTCGCATGGATGCCATGCGGGTCTTTGTTGAATCCTCCCCCGATTCCACCGACGAGCTGTCAAAAACGGCCGCTGCACGGATGCTGACCAAACGCATCAAGGACGTCGTTGGCGTTTCAACCGAAATTGTAGTAGGTGACCCCGGCGACGTCGAACGCTCTCAGGGCAAGGCGAAGCGCGTTGTAGACAATCGCGATAAGGACTGAGCCGTGGCCCGGACAATTGCCAAAGACCACGACCAAAAGCGGGAACAGATCCTGAAGATGGCGGCAAAAGTGTTTGCCGACCAGGGGTTTGACCGTGCTTCGATGACCCTTTTGGCCAAAGAATGCGGCATCTCGAAAGCAAACATATACCACTACTATGACAGCAAGGATGCCATCCTGTATGACATCCTTGAAACGTACCTGCGTGAGTTGCGGGACCGGATTTGCAATGTTGATCTGGACGGCCTTAACCCCGAACAGAAACTGCGCAAAGCAGTGCGCGAGATCCTTTTTGCCTATCAGGGTGCAGATGACGAGCACCGGGTTCAGATCAGTGGCATGAGCGCATTGACCGAAGAACAGCAAAAAAGGCTGCGGGGCTATCAGCTTGATCTGGTGAACTTTGTCCGCGACATACTTCTGGAAATGTCCCCCGGTTCTTTTGACGGCGCCAAGGACAAGCTTCGCGGCGCGACGATGTCAGTCTTTGGAATGTTGAACTGGTATTACATGTGGAACACCGGCGCAGGCCCCAAAGCCCGCGAAGATTATGCCGATCTGGTGAGCACCCTGACCATGCATGGTGTGCAAAAGCTTTAGGCATGCCCGCTTGGAGAAATCACGCACGGGTGTGGTCTCGTGTGTTGTTCTGAAATCGCAGATCAGATTGGTCGGCTATCCTGAGGCGCGCCAATAAGGACCGTGGCTGCAGCGAGCGCGTGGCCTTCTTTCTTACTTTTTGCGCATCTTCAAATCGTCTAAGAAACTGCGTTTCGCTGCCATGACCTCTTCGTCCGTCATGTTTGATCTGTTCAATTCCAGAAAATACTCTGCGGCTCCAACCGGTTGGACATTCAAGTTACTGACAGGCGTAAGATCATCGGACCTTACGTTCAGCATCGATAGCACCTTTGTGGCGGGAAATAGACGGTCACTCATGTTTGAGGTGTCTAGGGAAACGACGTCGGCTCGGGAGGATACGGCATCCTTAACTCGGGCAACCACACCAGCAAGATCTGCGCCTTGCTGAAGTAGGTCCGCGTATTCCGAAAGGCCTTCCTGAATTCGGTTCGAACGTATGTTTTGCCAATAAACACTCTTAATCCAATCAGAGGCGTTCCTGGTGGTAAAAAAGAAGGTTGCACGCGCGTTACCATCAGCGAACTTCTCGATCTCATCCAATAGCACTTCAGACAAAACCGTTACCATGGAATAAGAATACACATTTTTACGCCCTGGAATCAGGCCCGCAAACTCCTCGTTACTAATCAAAAGCGGTTTGTCTGTTTCGTTTTCAAAGCGCGCCAGAGCTTGTCTTAATTGTTTACGAAACTTATTTAGCACTCGTTCTTCTTGCACTACAGAAAAGCGCCGTGCTGAGAAGCCCGCCTCTTGCAGATCACTCGGAACCAGAATATTCACTCTGCCCTTTAATCGGGAACGATTTCTGAGCAACATTGTTTGCAGTGTTCGAGTGCCTGTTTTATGAAACCCCTGATGTATAACGACTTTCAACATTTTCTTATCTCTCGCTAAACTCTCGTCGAAGTTGCCGGAAAAGCGCTTTCCTCAATACCCTTTCATCCTTCAAAGACCCACAATTGACCTTTGACCTACCCACCGATGGTCCCTCACTCATAACGAGAGTGAGCGTGTTAGATATTCATAGTCTTCGGTTTCGGCTTGGGCAAACTCACCTGCGGCAATGACTTCATACAGGCTGGAAAACTCAGGAAAATCACCGTTCAGGGCGATCGCACCATCATCGGTAATCAACCAAAAGAAGGTATCCCTTGCAGCACTGAACGTTGCGAATTTTATGGCAGGCTCTCCCAGACATCGCGGATGACATCCGCCGCCATCAGCACGTCATCGCGGGTTGTGTCGAATTGCCCGACCTGAAAACGGATGATCTTGCGGCCATTAAACATGCCTTGCGTCAAGTAAATTCGGCCATCGTCATTCAGCGCGTCCACCAGTCGCTGCTGAGCGGCGTCATCCCCTGGACAGCGAAAGGAAAACAGGCTCAGGATCGGGCCGGTGGTGATCTCAAACCCCTCTATCGCGCCGATCTTTTCTGCAAGTTCATTGGCCCAGAGCACATGGTTGCGAATTCGGCTCCGCAACCCGTCGAGACCGTATGACCGCATCAAGAACCAGATCTTCAATGCCCGGAACCGTCGACCCAGAGGGATTGTCCATTCCGAATAATTCGTTACCTCTGCCCCTGTGGTCTTGAGGTATTCCGGTTCGATCTTAAGCGTGTTGAGCTGTGGCGTGGCGTCCCGCAGAAACTGGATCGCGCAATCGAACTGCGCCCCCATCCATTTATGTGGGTTGAAGACAATGCTGTCGTAACGATCCGCCCCGGGCCAAAGGGCCTCACGAAGCTCGGGGCAGATCATCGCCGACCCCGCCCAGGCCGCGTCGAGATGCGTATAGAGGTCGTATTTTTGCGCGATGTCAGCCACCGCCACCAGATCATCGCAGGCCCCAACCCCGGTGCCGCCCGTAATTGCAATGATACCAGCAGGTACATACCCGGCCGCGATGTCACCCTGAATTGCGACATCAAGAGCCTCTGCATCAATCGTATAGGTCGGACCACGTGTCGGCAGTTTCACCAGATTGTCCTGACCGATCCCTGCAACCCAGCAGGCCCGATCAATCGACGAATGAACCTGATCCGAGCAGTAGATGCGCAGTGCGCCCTTGGCGTTCAGGCCTTCGCGGTTGCCGGTAAACCCTGTGGCCCGTTCCCGCATGGTCAGCACAGCCGACAACGTGGCAGATGATGCGCTGTCCTGAATAACTCCGGTCGTTCCTTCCGGCAATCCAAGCGCCTGCCGCAGCCAATCGACCATGACACCTTCGACCTCGGTCGCAGCTGGTGAGGTCTGCCATAGCATGCATTGCGCCGCGATTGTGGTCACCAGCATTTCAGCCAGCATCGACGGCGGCGCTGCGTTGGCCGGGAAATAGGCAAAGAACCGGGGATGTTGCCAATGTGTGATACCCGGCATCACGATTCGTTCGAAATCGGCCATGATGGCTTCCATGGGCTCGCCACTATCGGGGGGCGATGCCTTTAGCTGGGCCGCGATTTCTCCTGGTGTGGTCTTGGCCCGAACAGGACGTTCAGCAAGTGTCTTGTGGTAATCGGCCGCCCATTTCGAAATGTGCTGACCCCAATGCGAAAACGCGTCCCAATCCATGCGCAAGCCTTCTCTTGTAACTGAACACCAATTTGTCCAGTCCCCGACCTTACCCGTTCGGCTCGCGGATTAAAGCCGAACAGGTGTGCTTTCTTCAAATGAAAAGGTCCCGAGTTCTGCCTTCAGACCGAAAAGCTGACATTCGCCTGACCTGTGCCAGAGCTGCCGAAGTAGGGGGTGTAGATGTCGATCTCACCCTTGTAGCTGCCCCAGCCCAGAGCTCCGAACAGCAAAGCCGTGTCATTCATGGCGCATTCGCCTGCGCATTTCTTCGCATAGTCCGGCAGCATTTCAAGGAACTCTTCGAACCGTCCCTGTTCCCACATCTCCAGCACGTGCATATCCATCTGGCGGTTGAACTCGCCGTTTACCGCATTCAATCCGTCGACCGAGCGCTCATTCGGCGTGAAATCATGGCTGAGTGAGCCAGAGGCCAGTATGGAAACGTTCCGGTCGGAACGCCGGATACCTTCGGCAATGGCCTCACCCCAGACGCGGTTTTCCTGGATCGACGAGAACTGGTTGACTGCAACGGGCAAAACGCGCGCATTCACCCCTTCGTTGATGAAATGCATAGGCAGAAGGGTGCCATATTCCATTCCCATATCAGGGTGCGAATGGCCAAGCGCTCGCTCGCCACGCTCACGCAGAACATCAAGGATGGTTTCCCCCAACGCGTTATCTCCGCGATAATCAAACTCCATGTCTGCCAGCATGTGCGGCAGTTCATGACTGATGAAGCGGCCTTTGTGGTGCTCTTTGGTATTCAGGTGAAACCCCTGATTGGTGATCCAATGGGTGTCGAACACAAGAAACGTCTCGACCTCGCGGTCTATCGCGTCCTGGCGCAGGCGCGCATAACCATCAATGGCAGACTGCCGGATGCCTTTGTATTTTGGCATCGTGTGGGACATCCAGATACTTGGCACATGCGTGATCTTCGCGGCTTGTACGATCTTTCCCATGGCAGTTCCTCCTCGTGTTTACCGACGTCTGTGTACCAGAGCCCTTGCCCGAGTTCACTTCCCCAGCTGCATGATGTTGTGTTGGCCAGTTGCGAAGCCGACGTGTTTTTGTTCCATGTAGAACTCGAAGCTCCAGTTGCCGCCGTCGCGGCCGATACCGGATGCTTTGACGCCGCCGAACGGGGTGGGCA